>JAEKKE010000130.1 GCA_019510535.1 Acidobacteriota bacterium | reverse complement strand
TTCATGGCGCGCATCTCTCCCATTGCGATGATCTTCATTCCCTGCCGCAACGGCGTCTCGCATCGCCCGGATGAGTATGCCTCTCCCGAGGGGATTGGCACCGGAGTCAGCGTCCTTGCAGCCGCCATGGCACGGCTTGCGGCACAATAGGAACACACACGCGCATGCCGATTCTCTCCATCAATCCCTCTACAGGAAAAACGCTGCGGCACTTCGATGCCCTGACTTCGGAACAACTGGAGGCGAAACTGGCCCTCGCCGCCACCGCCTGGAAGGCGTACCAGGAGGTGCCGCTGGAGCATCGCGCGCTCTGTATGCGAAAGCTGGCTTCTCTGATCGAAGATGAGACGGAAGAGCTGGCGCGCCTGATGACGCTGGAGATGGGCAAGCCCATCCGTGCTGCCCGCGCCGAGGCACAGAAGTGCGCCACAGCCTGCCGCTTCTACGCCGAGAATGCCGCGAAATTCCTCACCTCCGAGGCTGTTCCGACCGAGGCCTCCAGCAGCTACGTCCGCTTCGATCCTCTGGGCGTCATCCTCGCCGTCATGCCGTGGAACTTCCCGCTGTGGCAGGTCTTCCGCTTCCTGGCTCCGGCATTGATGGCGGGCAACGCCGGTCTGCTGAAACACGCCTCGAACGTGCCACAGTGTGCTCTCACGATTGAGGCGCTCACGCGCCGTGCCGGCTTCCCACGTGGTGTCTTTCAGGCGCTTCTCATCGAGTCGTCTGACGTGGCAAAGGTCATTGACGATCCGCGGGTCGCCGCCATCACGCTGACCGGCAGCAATCCCGCCGGTTCCGCCGTAGCCGCGCAGGCAGGCAAGCTGATCAAGAAGACCGTTCTGGAGCTCGGCGGTTCTGATCCGTTCATCGTGATGCCCTCCGCCGACCTAAACGTTGCGATTGATACCGCCATCAAGGCGCGCACCATCAACAATGGCCAGTCGTGCATTGCGGCCAAGCGCTTTATTGTTCACGAGAGCATCTACAACGAGTTCCAGGAGCGCTTCTCCGTGGGTATGGATAACCTGAAAGTGGGTGATCCTCTGCTCGATGAGACCGACATCGGCCCACTGGCAACTTCAAAAGGCCTGGAAGAGATACAAGCTCAGGTGCAGGCCTGCATCGATGCCGGAGCTCTGCTCATCACCGGCGGCGAGCGCATGATGGTGGACCAGGGAAACTACTTCGAGCCCACCGTAATCGCCGGCTTGGCGCGCACCGCACCGGTCTACCGGGAAGAGATCTTCGGTCCGGTGGCCCTGCTCTTCCGTGTCCACTCGGTGGATGAAGCGATTGAGGTTGCCAACGATACCCCATTCGGTCTCGGCGCCTCCGCCTGGACGCACGACCCGGTCGAGCAGCAGCGCTTTGTTGCCGATCTGCAGGCCGGCTCGGTTTTCATCAATGCCATGGTCGCCAGCGATCCGCGCCTGCCTTTCGGCGGAGTGAAGCAATCCGGTTTCGGCCGGGAGCTTTCAGCCGTGGGCATGCATGAGTTTATGAATCGGAAGACTGTTGTGGTGGCGTAAAGAACCTTGGGCTTAGTCCATGCGCTGGGTGCCCCACATACGCGCCGCGGGTCCCCGGCCAGCTTGGCTGGCTGGGGTGCAAGCTTATGTGGGTGTATCGAGCGCAAGCTCGATCGGTCTTATCAACAACGGATCGATTTTCCGAAGAAGCAGTTTCTACGCTCTGGTTTCGTCTATCGCTTTCGGATGGAAAACGGATCGAGCTTCGCTCGATCATCCCACATAAGCTTCGCGTATGTGGGGCACCCGGTATATGGGCTCTCTACAAACAGAAAGGCGCGGCTGATAGCCGCGCCTTTCTTCATTTAGATTGCGTTTAGAAATTGAAGCCCATCTGCAGGGTGATACGGCGTACTGCGTTGGAGGAACCGCCGGGGCCCATGAAGCCGCCGCCACCGATCGCGTTCGACCGGCCGAACTGCGGCGAGGTCACCGTGCCGACAGGAGAGCCATAGTTCACCACGTTCAGGAGGTTGTTGGCCTGGATGGCGAAGTTGACGGTGTACTTGTGGCCGGAGCTGGCTCCGCCGAACGGTCCACCTGCACCTCCCGGACCACCCTGGCCACGGCCGCCACCACCACCGCCGCCTCCCGGAGGCGGCATCATGCCGCCCTGCTGCTGCTGACGGCGTCCGCCATTAGGACCAGCGGCTGCGCCGGTCTTCTCACCGAAGCCGAAGACCTTGTTCAGGCGCAGGTTGAAGTTCAGTGAAGCCGGACCGGTGCAGTTGTTGATCGGAATCTGGGTGTAGTTCCCGCTCTGCTGAACGCTATACCAGGCGTTCGAAGTCTGCCCCGTCTGCAGAGCCGCGGCACTGGTGCAGGCGCCCGCGAGGTTGGCGCTGCTGGCATTGGCCCATGCCGGACGGTCGTTATAGACCGAATCGCCGTTCAGGTCTCTGCCGGCCAGAACGTTGTACGGGTTTCCTGAACTCGCCACCAGGAAAGGGCTGGCCGAGAAGCCGTGTTTGAAGTTAATGTTACCGGCCATCAGCATGCGATTGCGCACGTCGAACTGAGTGCGACCGTAGTCGGCTTTCGTATCCGTCGCGCGTGACGGAATGAACGTGGCGCCGGACGCATTACCGTTGACGTAGTTGAGTGAGTAGAAGCCAAAGAGCGAGACGGTATTGCTCAGCCGCATGTTGCCGTTGACGAAGATCTGGTTCTGGTTGAAGACGCCGCCAGAATCGTAGCGATAGTTGATCATGTTGGTGGCAGTGTTGGCGAAGGCGCGGTTCAGGTACTGGTGCACACCACGCGAGTTCAGGTAGTTCACCGAGATGGAGGCCTTGCCGACCTGCTGGTCGACGCCACCCGCGAACTGCATGATGTATGCCGAGCGGGTATCCCCGATGGTGTAGACCGTATTCTTCCCGCCTGTGCCGCTACTGCTGCTGCAGGCTTGCGGGTTACTGGGGCCGCAATTGAGATATCCGCCCTGCGGCGCGCTGAAGGTCGTGGTCTGAACATTGGTGCCGTTCTGGCGGACAACGTTCATGACCTGCGTGAGGTCAAAACGGTCGTAGAAGACACCGTATCCGATGCGGACGACTGTCTTGGGCGAGCCGTGCTTGTTCGGGATACCCCAGGCGAGCGCGACACGCGGAGCGATGTCGTGATTCGAGTCGATCTGATTCTGGGTCTCGAGACGCATGCCCGCGCTGAGCGTCAGGTTGGGACGGATCTTCCAGTCATCCTCCACGTAAAGACCAACGTCCGTCACACGCGAAGAGACAGTGGCCTGGTTGATAGTCGAAACGGCATACTGATTGACATGGCCAAGTGCGTAGTCCTGGATGGTGGCGTAGGTGAATGTACCGTTTGCGTTAGCCGTCGAGTAAGCGCTCTCCTCGGTAGTACGCAGGCGCCCGCCAAACCGCCAGAAGTGCTTCTGCAGAGCGATGGAAGTGTAGTTCTGCAGCTCGAAGTGGCTATCCGTCACATTGGAGTTGCCGCTGGTGGAGCCGCCGGTGCTCATACCGCCTGAGACATTGAGGCCGGCGAGACTTGGGTTCAGAGCAGTCGCAGCCGCATTCGTACGTTGCCACTCGAAACGGGTCTCGTTCACGACCTTCGGGCTGATGATCTGCGAGTCGCTGATCTGGATGGTATCTTCCTGGGCCGTCGAGTTCTGTCCGCGTGTAGGCAGAACGAACGTGCCGATGTTGTTGTTCTTGTTAGTCCCCTGCTCGTGCTGGAAACGGATGGTCAGGGTGTTCTTGTCAGAGAGCGCAAAGTCGACGCGCGGGCTGATCTCCCACCGCTTCTGAGGATGATTAATCGCGCTGCCGGCGTAGGTGCCGGTAAGGCAGCCGGCGGTTCCCGGAGCGCAGATCGTCGACAGATCATTCAGATTTGTCGCATAGATCTGTACGTTATTGCTGATGATGTTGTTGTCTTCGATATCGCGATTGTTGCCGCTGACGTTGAACGACGAGGTCTTGGTCAATGGGCCGCTAAGGCTGCCGAGAAGGAAGAAGGTGTGATAGTCCGGCTGATTCTGCACGAACGGGCTGCTCGTGTTCAGCCACTTCTGATTGCCCTGCACGTTGATATTGCCGCGGAACTTATCCGTGCCCGGCTTCGTGAGGATCTCAACGCGACCGAAGCCCAGCTTGTCGTACTGTGCCGAGAACGGATTCTGATTGACGCGGATCTCACGGATAGACGACTTCGGAGGCAGCGTGCCGCCGGTAAAGCCGTCGATGTAGATCTGGCCGCCGTTCGGTCCGGCCGAAGGTCCGGCCAGAGCCGAGAGCTGGTTCTGAAGCTCATCCGGATCGTCAGAGAGCGCATCCAGGTCCTTATCCTTGATGACCGTGGCGCTCGCATTCGAGTCTGAGTCGACGCTGACCTGGTTGGTCTGCGTAGTGACGTTCACCTCGGCGTTGGCTTCGGCGATCACCAGCTTCACGTCCAGGTTGAGCGACTGGCCCGCGGCGACGCGCACGCCTTGACGCACGAACGAGCCGAAGCCGGACATCGTCACCGTAATCGAATAGCTGCCCGCCGGCACGTTGGAGATGGAGTAGCTGCCGTCTCCCTTGCTCTGCGCCGTCAAAGCCTTTCCGTTAGCCGCTGTCGCGGTAATCGTCGCCCCAGGCACCACCGCCGCATCAGGATCGGTCACAAGACCGCGAATCGTTCCCGTCTGCTGCGCCTGACCGGCGACACTCACTGCCAGAACCACCAGCAGCCAGACACACTTCCACCATGAGCGTTTCATCTCAGCTCCCAGGCACAACAAGTGCCACACTCAAATCCGTTCGTACTGCGTTCGTTTGCTTTTCTACTTACTGTGCGTCCCCGCCTGCTCCGCCGCCCATGCTCCACGGCGCCAGGTTCATGGAACTGGCTCCGTTCGGCGCGGCAAGGATAGGCTCAACTCCGCTCAACATGGTCACCGCCGTGACGGTGTCCGCATTCGCTGCGCCGGTGCCGACGATCATCAACGCATCGCCGTTCTTCACCGTTGCCAGCTCACCCGTTGGAAGGCGCGACAGCATGGATGACAGGTCCCCTCGGGGGCCACCACCACCCGGAGCGCCACCCGGACCGCCAAAACCACGTCCGCCGCCTGCACCGTTCCCAGCACTTGCACCTTCACCACCGCCCGCCGGCCGTCCCATTCCACCCTGAGGTGCGCCACCACCTGAGGATCCGGCTCCGCCACCTTGAGGTGCACCACCAGGAGCTCCTCCGCCATTGGCGCCGGGTTGCGCGCCACGCGCACGCGCTGCAAGCATCGCCGCCATCTGCGGCGGCAGAGCACGGAAGTCTGAGTTCGAGGTCACCATGACGGTGACGTTCTTCTTGCTGGCAAGGTCCTTCAGAACAATCTTGCCGCTGGCCGCATCGACGCTGGTCACGGTACCGGCCAGGTTACGGAAGGCCCCGCTGACGATCTCATCGGCCGCAATTGCGGTGCCGCCTTCGTTCTTCTCACCACGCACACGAAGCTGGTCGCCTGGCCTGATGTCGGCCAGCGTACCAGGCTTGGTATCTTCAAACTTCACCGAATCGGCCGCGTACCGGCGGAAGATGGTCTTCGGTGTCGTCGTAATCTCGATAACCTTCTGGCCCTGCTTGATTGAGATGGAGCCGCCGTTCACGGCGTTGACCAGACCGCCCGAGCCGCGACGGGCCCAGTCCGCCTGCGTCGCCGCATTGCGCTGGGCGATATCGCCAGACTTCATGAGAACCACGCGAACAGCCGTGATCGCGGAAGCGTCACCGGGGCCGCTGGCAAGCACGCGGTCTCCGGCAGTGATATCCGAAGCTGTGGCCGGCTGTGCGGTCTTCAGGTCAGTGCTCCCGGGCGCCAGCTGTACTACTTTGGTAGCGTCAGCGAGGGTCACCGTCACCGTTGCACCCTTATCGGTCGCCACCGTGACCGTCTTGCCCTCGACACTCTTTACGGTGCCAAGGGCCGATGCATTCTGGGCTACAGCGCAGGGCGAAATGGTCATCACCACCGCGGTTGCGGTGAATAGGGTCGCCAGAAAGTCTCTCTTGGTTGCGAACATAGCCTAATCCTCGAACGGGACACCACACACAGTCGGCTAGATCGCACAAAACGACGTGCCGCACTGCAGTTGGGGAGTCTGCAGGGATTACGGTCGAACCGTCGCCTAAGTTTCATGAAATTTCTGGGGAAATTACGCTGAAACCTTCCGGAGAAGCGCTCGTCTAAAGCGTTTTCTCTGTTGCCGGGTATCCCGGAATGACGTACAGCGGCGTTTTCATTGCAGAAACGCCCCTACGGTGCAGAAGCCCTTCACTACCCACAGGGAAAATACTCTAACTGCGCCGCAGAACGGCCGTTGCCCCATCGTGCAGCGTTAGTGTACTGCTCTCGAGAGTGCACGTGCCGGAGGAGAGAACCCGTTCGGTAACGTGAGGGACGGAAAGATGCACCTGTTGACGACCCAGGTTCACCGCTACCGTAACCGCTCCCCGGTGCATCATGAGCCATCCCTGCTGCTCATCGAACTCGACGCGACAGGTCGCCGGCGAACCGTCCTCAAGCTCCGGCAGGGAGCGCCGTAGCCGGATCAGGTCCTTGTACCAGGACAGCATCTGCGCATGTTCCCCGGTTGCTGTCTCCTCCCAGCGAAGACAGCTGCGCTCGAAGCTCGCACGCTCCACCGGATCGGGTACGTCCTCCGGCTTCCATCCGAAAGCTGCGAACTCACGCCGCCGGCCTTCGCTGACGGCGCGGGCCATCTCCGGCTCTTCATGATCGGCAAAGTAAAGGAAGGGTGTCGATGCGGCCCACTCCTCGCCCTGAAAGAGCATCGGCACAAATGGCCCCAGCAGCATCAGAGCCGCGGCGGCACGGGCACGGTCCATTCCGGCGATCGCCGCAACCCGATCACCCTGGGCACGATTTCCTATCTGGTCGTGGTTCTGGATATAGCTCAGAAAACGATGCCGATCCAGGGTCCCGACAGGCCGTCCATGGATGCGGTTGCGATGACGCGAATAGATGCCGTCGTACACGAAGACCTCTTCCAGCGTCTTGGCAAGCTTTGCCAGACCACCAAAGTCTTCGTAGTAGCCGCGCGTCTCGTGCGGCGCAACAGCGGTAAACAACGCATGGTGAAAGTCATCGCTCCACTGCGCGTCGATGCCGTAACCGCCTGCCTCGCGCGGAGTGACGATGCGCGGATCGTTCAGGTCGCTCTCGGCGATCAACGCGAGCTGCCGCCTGGTAGCGGAGCTGAGATGTTCGACCTCGGTCGCAAGCTGTTCCAGGAAGTGAATCGCGGAACGGTCCACAAACGCATGTACAGCATCCAGACGCAGACCATCCATGTGGAAGTCACGCATCCACATCAGTGCATTGTCCAGGAAGAAGCGCCGTACCTGGTCTGCTCCCCAGTCTTCAAAGTTCACTGCACCGCCCCAGGGGGTGTGATGCGTATCCACCAGATACGGGCCGAATTTACCGGTGTAATTCCCCACCGGACCGAAGTGGTTGTAGACAACATCCAGCAGCACGGCCAGCCGCTTGCCATGAGCCGCATCGACGAAGCGCTTCAATGCATCCGGTCCACCATACGGCTGATGCACGGCATACAACGCCGCACCGTCATACCCCCAGCCAAAGACGCCTGGGAACGCGGCGAGCGGCAACAGCTCCACATGGGTGACTCCGAGTTCGACCAGATGATCGAGGCGGGTGATCGCGGAGTCCAGCGTGCCCTCCGGGGTAAAGGTGCCGATATGCAACTCGTAGATGACGGCGCTTGAGAGCGGTGGCGCCTGGAAACTTTTATCGGTCCAGGCAAAGGCAGCCTGATCGTAGACGCAAGACAGGCCATGGACACCATCCGGCTGCCACAACGATCGTGGATCAGGCCATGGTTGATCGTCATCGTCTATGGCAAAGCCATAACGCGTACCAGGACCTGCCTCGGGAGCTTCCAGCCTCCACCAGCCATGATCGTCCACACCCTTGGGTGGTTGCATCTCGTGAAGTCCATCAAGAAGATGCAAACGGACGCGAGAGGCGCGAGGCGCCCATACTTCAAACCGATGCATGCCTTACTCCCGCACCAGCAGCGCTACGGGAAAGCGCTGCAGGAAGCTGGCGGTCTTCTGCTTGCCGCCGTGTTCGATCTCGCCGGTCAACACATTCTTCCAGCGGCCCTCAGGGACCTCGACCGTCGTGCCTGCCCAGCTATCTCCAAGCTTAATGCGCCAGCGTGGAGCCAGTGTGATGACACTATGATTTCGCAGATACGCGATGATATGCGCCGCCTTCGGCCCCTGCACCTCCAGGGGCGTGTACGCCGCGGTGGGTCCGAACCACTCCGGATGCTCCTTCCGCAGCCATAGCAGCTTGTGGATCAGCCACAGTTTGGGCAGACCTTCTTCGCTGCGTTCCATCATCTCCTCAGGAGAGAGTGACTGTATCTCCCGCAGGAGCTTGCGGCGGAGATCGTAGTCCACGGGGCGGCGATTGTCGGGGTCCACCAGCGAGTAGTCCCACAACTCTCCGCCCTGGTAGAGATCGGGCACGCCAGGCGCCGTGTACTTCAGCAATGTCTGTGTCAGCGAGTTCAGCCATCCGGCCTCGCGAACACGTTCCACCATCTGCTCCAGCTCATTTACGAAAGGCTGGTGCTCGAGAATCCGTTCGATGAAGCGGTGCAGTGCATCTTCGTATTCGCGATTATTGTTCGTCCAGGTGGTGTGTTGCTTCGCCTCGCGCATGGCCTTGTACATATAGGCCGTCAGACGTTTCTTGTTGATCGGCCATGCACCGATCATCGTCTGATACAGGAAGTACTCCGTGTTGCGATCGGGATACCGCTCGCCGCGGAACTCTATATTCATGCGAGACCAGCGGTTCAACGCGGCACGCCAGCGCGCCGGAATCTCTGTCAGCACAGCCAGACGCGCACGCACATCATCAGCACGTTTCGTATCGTGCGTTGAGAGCGTCGTCATCGTCTGTGGATGCGTCTGCTGCATGGTCGCGCAGTAGTGGTGAAACTCGTCCACCCCGACGCCGTTGTGAGCCGGGTCTGCGCCTACTTCATTCAGCCCAACCATCCGGTTGTAGGTGTAGAAGGCCGTATCCTCTACGCCCTTGGCCATCACCGGCGAGGTGAACTGCTGGAAGCGCATGACGAACTCATTCTCGCGGAAGCCGCGCACCTTCAGCGTAAGTACATCGCCAACAAAGTCAAAGAGACCCGGATCGAGATCGGGACGACGGCGCTTGGCCTGGCTGATGGCCTGCCAGACGCGATAACGGTCTTCATCGGTAATGGTGTCGCGATCGGTAGCGACATAGGTGCGATAGACCTGGAAACAGCTTGCCACCTCGCGAATGACGCGGCGAATCTCCGCACGCGTTGTATCGCGGCGGTCGCGGTTGTTCTCGCAGATCTCTACGAGCAGCGCCGCCAGACGATTGACGTCCGATCCCAGCGCCTCCTGTGTGACATGATGCTTCTTCTCATGCGCCACATCTTCAAAATCGATAGGTTCATGTGTGAAGTCTGAGTAGATAGTGGTCATTTCTTCCAGACCGGGACCATGTACCAGCAGGCCATTACACACATTCAGAAAGTCATATCCGCTGGTGCCGTGGATGGGCCACTCCTGCCGCAGCCACTCGCCTGACTCGAGGATCTTCTCGCCGATAATCCACGCATCGGGAGCCTGTTCGCGAAGACGCCGAAAGTATCCCTCGGGATCGCGCAAGCCGTCGGGGTGATCGACACGCACACCGTCGAGTATTCCGTCCTTCAACCACTGCAGGATCAACGCATGGGTCTCTTCGAAGACATGTTCGCGTTCGACACGCAGGCCGATGAGTGTGTTCACATCGAAGAAGCGCCGGTAGCCAAGCTCCTGGTCGGCCGTACGCCAATAGGCAAGGCGATAGTTCTGCTGGTTCAGCAGATCGTCCAGGGCATCGATGTTGTTGTTCAGGTCCGCGACCGCCTGATCGATCGAACGGCAGATGTTGCCGTCTTCAGCGCACAGACGTTCCAGCAGAGCGTAGATAACGGTCTTGTCGCGATGGCGGTTGACGGCGACACTGTGGTCCGTCGCTTCCGGTGCGGGCAGGCGGGCAAACGAGTCGGCGATAAAGCTCAGAGTATCGCTACGCGCATACTCCGCGGCACGCAGCAACAGGCCGTAGAGCGAGCGTGGCGCCACGGGGAACTCATTCTTCATGTAGAGCACGACGAAGCCGGCGCCGCGGCGCGCGACCTGAATCTGGCGATCGCCAAGCACCTTGCCATACTGGTCGCCAAGGATCGGCACCAGCACCTTGTTCTGCAGCTTGGCCTCTTCCGGATGCCAGTTGATATCGAACCATGTCGAGAAGCGCGACGCCGGTCCGTTCTCCAGCACGTCCCACCAGAGCCGGTTTCCCTGCCCAAGCGCCATGTGGTTCGGCACGATGTCGAGAATCTGCCCGAGGCCGAGTTCGCCCAGGCGCCAGCGCAGGCGTCCGTGGCCCTCGATACCACCGAGTTCCTCGTTCACCTTCTGGTGATCAACAACGTCGTAGCCGTGCATGGACCCCGGAGCAGCCTGCAGATACGGCGAACAGTAAATGTGAGTGATACCTAAATCGTGCAGGTAGTCCGCAATGGCGGACGCGTGGTCAAAGTCGAAGCCTGCATGCAACTGCAGACGATAAGTGGACGTGGGGATGCGGGCCATTCTTCTCTACTTTCCGTGATGGCATGTCTCGGTCCTTGGGACACACTAAGGTCTGCACCTTAAGAAGCGAATTTCGCCGACGGGGTTGGATGGCTGCAGGACCGGATAGGCCGCCTCTCATCCACAGGAAAATGTGGAAAAGACAATGTGGAAAATCAGGGAACTCCACCTGCATGCGTGCTATAGGACCCATACCGATACACTTCAAAAGGCAGCATCGGCAACCCGCCGTAACGTGATGACGTCTGACGGCATCCAAGGGAGTGAACGTCATGAACGAGGCACGACCCCCAGTGAAGAAGGCCGGCAGCGCAAACGATCCTCTCTGGTACAAAGACGCCATCATCTACGAGCTGCACGTCAAAGCCTTCGCCGACTCCAACAACGACGGCATTGGCGACTTTCCGGGTCTGGTCTCGAAGCTCGACTACCTTCAGGACCTTGGGATTACCTGCATCTGGCTTTTGCCATTCTTCCCCTCCCCACTGCGGGACGACGGCTACGATATCGCCGACTACACCGCCGTCCATCCGGCCTACGGCACCCTGGAGGACTTCAAGCTCTTCCTGACGGAGGCCCACCGGCGTGGCATCCAGGTGCTGATCGAGCTCGTCATCAATCACACCAGCGACGAGCATCCGTGGTTCCAGCGCGCTCGCAAGGCTCCGGAGGGTTCCATAGAACGCGACTTCTATGTCTGGTCACACACCGACAAAAAGTACCCCGGCGTACCGATCATCTTCAAGGACACAGAGAAGTCCAACTGGACCTGGGATGACGAGGTGGGCATGTTCTACTGGCACCGCTTCTTCCACCACCAGCCGGACCTCAATTTTGACAATCCGCTCGTCTTCGATGAAGTGGTCAAAGCGATGCGTTTCTGGCTCGATCTCGGGGTTGACGGCTTCCGTCTGGATGCCATTCCATACCTCGTCGAACGCGAGGGCACCCGTTGCGACGCATTGCCCGAGACCCACGCCATCATCAGGCAAATCCGCGCGATCATCGACAACGAGTACACCAACCGGTTTCTTCTCGCAGAGGCCAACCAGTGGCCCGATGACGTGCGTCCGTTTTACGGCGATGGCGACGAATGCCACATGTGCTTCCACTTTCCCCTGATGCCGCGCATCTACATGGCGCTAAGGCAGGAGGACAGGCTTCCCATTACCGACATCATGACGCGCACGCCTCCTATTCCGGACAACTGCCAGTGGGCCCTGTTTCTGCGCAACCACGATGAGCTGACTCTGGAGATGGTGACGGACGACGAGCGCGACTACATGTACCTGGCTTACTCGGCCGACCCGCGCATGCGCATCAATGTAGGCATTCGCCGTCGCCTGGCGCCACTGGTAGACAATAATCGCCGTCGCATCGAGCTGCTGAACTCGATCCTGCTTTCGTTTCCTGGGACACCCATCATCTATTACGGGGATGAGCTCGGCATGGGTGACAACATCTACCTGGGCGACCGCAATGGCGTGCGCACTCCGATGCAGTGGTCGGGAGACCGCAATGCCGGCTTTTCCCGCGCAAATCCGGAGAAACTCTACTCTCCCGTGATCATGGACCCGGTGTGGGGTTACCAGACCATCAATGTGGAGGCCCAACAGACGGACACCTCTTCCCTGTTGCACTGGACCCGCAACATGGTGGCCCTGCGTAAGCTCTTCCAGGTCTTTGGCCGCGGGTCGCTTGAATTCCTTACTCCGGATAACCGCAAGGTGCTGGCCTATATCCGGGAGTATGATGGCGAGCGCATAGTATGCGTCGCCAACCTGTCGCGCTTCGCGCAGCCAGTCTCTTTGGATCTGTCACGCTTTGTCGGCCTGATGCCGGTGGAGATGCTGGGGTACGTTCCTTTCCCCCTCATTACGCGCGCTCCATACCCCCTGACTCTAGCGCCATACAGCTTTCTCTGGCTGGAACTGCAGCTGGCGCCTCCAGAACCGGATAGGGTGACGCAACAGCAGCAGCACGAACCGGCCCGCGATCTGCTGCTGATTACCGAGCCGATGGGACATCCCGTAGAAGAACTGCCGGGACCTCCCGAAACAGATAACGATCCGGGTAGTGTCAGCAACTAAACTTGCTTGAGAGCACGATGTCTACGACCGCCGCCCCTCAACCTTCGACCAGCCCATCTCAGGCAACCGCGCCTGCTCTCCTGCTTGCACTGCCGCCGCTCAATGCCGAGCAGTTACGTGCCGCCTTCAGCCATCTGCGGCCTGTCCTCGCCGGTCTGCCGGTACTTGTTGCGTATCCCGGTCACGAGGAATCTATCGACCTTCCGTTTTCGACGGTTGCCGTCACTCCCCCTGCGGCTATTCCTCCCGCACGCTGGATCCACACGGCCGCGGAGTATCTCAACGCCTACAAGATGATGAGCGAGTATCGGGCTCCCCGCTGCCTCATGCTGGCCTCGGACTCGTGGACACTGGCGCCGCAGAATCTGCGGGCCATGGTCACCGCTGCCATTGAAAACGACATTGACCTGGTCCTTCCGCGCTACACGACTTCACCCTACGACGGCCTGGTGACCAGCACCATCCTGGCCCCGGTCACGCGGGCGCTGTTCTCCATCAAGGTGCACACGCCGCAGCCGCTCGATTTTGCATTCTCCCTGCGTATGGGGGAGCGGCTGGCGGCGACGGCACAGCGATTTACCGCCGCCAACCAGAATGACGCCCTGCTATGGCCTGTCGGTGAAGCCGCGACCGCCGGCTTCAATACGCAGGAAATGGCGATGGACACGCGATCGTTCCCAATCCCCGAGGTCACCGACCTGACCCAGTTGCTGACCATGGTGGCGGGTTCGCTCTTCTCCGACGTAGAGACCCGCGCCACCTACTGGCAGCGCACGCGAACGCAGACAACCGTGGTCGGGAGCGAGCCTCTGGTCTTCAGTGCAGAGCCGCCCAAGCCTGACGTCACCACCATGATTGAGACCTTCCGCATCGGTTACAAGAACCTTTCGGAGATCTGGTCGCTCGTGCTGCCGCCGAACTCGCTGCTTGGACTAAAGAAACTCTCGGTCCTGGAAGAGCAGAACTTCTCCATGCCCGATGCGCTCTGGGTACGCATTGTGTATGACTTCCTGCTCGCCTGGAGACTGCGCACCATCAACCGTGCGCACCTGCTGGGCGCTTTGACGCCGCTGTATCTGGCATGGGTGGCGGGCTACATTCTTGGCAACCGGAAAGAGGCACATATCGAAGCATTAGCTGCGGCCTTCGATTCCGATAAGCCCTATCTGGTCTCGCGCTGGCGCTGGCCCGACCGCTTCAACCCATAACCAAGTTTCTGCTGAGATAAGAGTTACCGAAAGGAGACCAACGCGATGTGGCAACAGATTCAAGAAGCCCTCTCCGGCTCCGCCCACCGTGTTCTGTCGCGACTGGCCAGCCTGCTACCGGGTCTGCTGGCGTTAATGCTGGCGATCCTGATCTGCACGCTGATCGGTGCGGCACTGGCATGGGTGGTGCGCCGCATCCTCATGGCGATCAAGTTTGACGAGCGCATCAGCACCGGGGCGCCCACCAGCGTCTCGGACTTCGCTCCGCGGCGATCCGCAACACTGTTGATCTCACGCATCGTGCTGTGGGGATTCGTCGTGCTCGGCTGCATCAT
>JAEKKE010000304.1 GCA_019510535.1 Acidobacteriota bacterium | reverse complement strand
AAAAAAAAAAAGAACCTGACATGAGTTTTTCCGCAACCTGTAAAGCCCGTTTCTTATAGTGACAACAAACGCGGGCTGAAACCCGCGTCTCCCACCCGATTCGAGCTTTGCTCGAATCGTTCACCCCACCCCTCGCGGTTTCGCCGCGAAGAATGGGGCAAAGAGTGTGGTGGCTCAACCGCAATGTTTTGCGAGGAGTATTAGAAGTGGTGCGCGATTCCCATGACAAGGGCGTAGTCCGCGAAGGCGGCGTCGCCGTGGGAATGAGTTGCAAGGTCAGGAACCGAGGCGCGGCGATTCCGCTGGATGGCCCAGGGCGCGTTGACCATCAGGGTGCTTCGCCGCGAACTTTTGGCACGTGGCGGCCAAGTCCAGCCCGGAACAGATATTGGTCCGTGACCGACATGTACTTTTCCAACGGCTTGTTGCGGAAGGTCAGTACATTGTTTGTGTCCCGCGGATTGAAGAGCCAGGACCCCTGGAAGTAGGCTGTGGTCTTGAAATACGTCTGCTTATACGCCTGCGACGACAACGCAAAACCCCAGCTACCGTCACCCGGCTGCATCGACTGGTCGGCTACTGCCTTTCCATAAGTACCGTTTGATAGCAGAGCTGTGCCTGTAGCATCGCTTACGCCGGTCGGAAGCTTGAGGCCGAAGCCGATGGCGACGTTGCCTCCCCACTCGGTGGGTCCACGGAAGAGCCACGATTGCGCACCGACGATGATGTGACCCACACCCGCAATCTCATACACACCCTTGGGCGTATAGAGCTGATTACGCGTTCCCTGCAGCACCGTCACGGAAACATTGAAGCTCCAGCGGGGATTCAGGTCGTAGTTGACGGCGATGTTATAGATGTTCTGGTGGTTCTTGATCTGGGTGCCGAGAACCGCGCGCTGTGTCTGCTCGACAGTTCCGACATAGTGCCGGAAGGAGCTGAAGCTGCGCCAGTCCACTTCCACTGTGACCTTATGCATGAAGTCGTGCGGACCGCCGTGCGTTTTGCCGCTATTCGTCTCTTCCTGTGGACCCATCGTGCAGATTGACTGGTTCGTATGCGCGGCGATACAACCTTGACCAAGCGCGAAAGTGGAAGACGCAATGACGGCGAACAGGGTAAACGTTTTCATGGAAGTACTAAAACAGAAGAATACGCCTTATTTGGCGGTTTTGAACATCGTTTTTGCGGTCGTCCTTGCGCTTGCTTCACAGGAAGGATTCGCACAGGGACAGGCTCTGCGAGAGCCTTCCGCGTTACTTACCGACCTTCAAGGCCATCGCCATCTGATCGAGGAACTTCACGGTACGCCGGCCGTCATAAACTTCTGGGCCACCTGGTGCATGCCCTGCAAAAACGAGATGCCGCGACTGGTTAAACTCCAGGAGCGCTATCCAAAGGTTCGCTTCGTCGCCATCTCCATCGATAATGCCGACACGCGTGCAAAGATTCCTGCCCTGATCGCGAAACGCAAGTTTTCCCTCACGGTGTGGCAGGGGGCATCCGCAGATACCTTGAAAGAACTTGCACTCGGCGAACTGGTTCCGGCAACGGTGATCCTGGATGCGGACGGCATGCTGGTGGGGCGTATCGAGGGCGAGGCAAGTGAAAAGGACATCGCGTCCCGCTTGGACTGGCTGCTCAATGGCCGCCAGGGCAAGCAGCCCAAACTGGTCCAGAAAAATGACTGGTGAGACGCTTCAGATAACCTTTTCCAAGGTAACCGGCTTACGCCTGTCATTGCGCCGCGTACGAGACCTGATTCCGGTGACGAGCACGAGGCCGCTATACCCTTCCCAACTCTGAGTGCCATTCACTACAATCCGCAGGTAAACGCTTTACTCAAATTAGAGTCTCTGCGATCAGGATCCACCCCAACAACATCTGAGCGAAGTCCAGACGTACCCCGTCGAAACGATGCGGGGAGCATCCCAACTACTGCATTTGGCAAATCAAGAAGGAGCACTGCATGAAGCATGTCACCTGGGCCATTCTCTTCCTCACACCGGTTGCAATTGCATTGCAGGGCTCCGGCGGGGGAGCAAAAGACGGACAGCAGGTCTTTCGGCTGAACGGAGGTGACGTGAGCTATGTGGTCGGAATCAATGATCAGGGGCAACTGCAGACGGTCTACTGGGGAAAGCGGCTTCCGGACTCGCAGGAGTTCCAGGCGCCTAAGCCGGGCCGGGAAGCAGCTTCGTTCGATATGTCCGTGAATACAACTCCGCAGGAGTTCACAGGCTGGGGCGGCGGACTCTATGTCGAACCCGACCTGAAGATCACCTTTCCTGACGGGAACCGCGATCTGGTTCTGAAATATGTCTCGCACGCAGCGGCGGCCGACGAATTGAACGTCGTAATGAAGGACATCTCACGTGAGGTCTACGTGAAGGTGCAATATCACATGGATTCCGCTACGGGCGTCGTCCGCCGGTCTGCCGAGATCTCGAACCGCACCGGCGCGCCGCTCACAATCGAACAGGTCGCAAGCGGAACCTACAATCTCCCCCGCGGCACGGACTATCAACTGCACTACGTCACCGGCCGGTGGGCCGCGGAATGGAACCTGCAGCAGCAGCCGATCCATGGCGGCAAGACGGTTCTGGAGAGCCGCCGGGGAACCACCGGAGCGCAGAACAATCCATGGGTCATGATCGATCGCACCGGAGATCACGACCAGGATCACGGAGATGTATGGTTCGCGGCATTAGGCTGGAGCGGATCCTGGCAGATTGCCGTGGAGCAGGATCCGACCCAAGGAACGCGCGTAACCGGTGGTCCGAATGCCTTCGACTCCTCTTACTACCTGAAAAATGGGGAGACATTCCAGACGCCATACTTTTACGGCGGCTTCTCCAGCAACGGCACCGGCGGCGCGTCGCGCCTGCTGCATCGTTTCGAAGTCGATTCCCTGCTGCCACATGCGCCGCATCCGAAGCTACGCCCAGTTCTGTATAACTCCTGGGAGGCGACTACCTTCAACGTTGACGATGCCGGCCAGATGGCGCTGGCTGAAAAAGCCGCCAGCATTGGGATAGAGCGCTTCGTGATGGACGATGGCTGGTTCGGAGAACGTGTTAACGACCACGCCGGACTGGGAGACTGGTATGTCAATTCGAAGAAGTTCCCTCACGGCCTGAAGCCGCTGATCGACAAGGTGCATTCGCTGAAGATGGACTTCGGCCTGTGGGTCGAACCCGAGATGGTGAATCCGGATAGCGATCTCTACCGGAAGCACCCGGACTGGGTTTTGAACTTTACCAACCGCCCCCGTACCGAGGGCCGCAATCAGCTTGTGCTGAACCTTGCCCGGTCCGACGTGCATGACTACGTCCTTGGATTTCTAGACAAACTGCTTAACGAGAACGACATCGCGTTCCTCAAGTGGGACTATAACCGCAACTGGTCGGAGCCCGGCTGGCCGGCTGTTCCTGTGGAACAACAAAAAAATGTATACGTAGACTTTATTCGCAATTACTACGACATTTTGCAGAAGCTTCGGCAGAAACATCCCGAGGTTGAGATTGAAAGCTGCTCCGGCGGTGGCGGCCGTGTCGACCTTGGCGTGATGCATCTGACGGACGAGGTCTGGACCTCTGACAACACCGACGCGTATGACCGGCTCTTCCTGCAGGAGGGCTTCAGCTATGCCTATACACCTGCCGTGATGATGGCGTGGGTCACAGATTCGCCCACGTGGGTGAATCAACGTTCTCTTTCGCTGGAGTATCGTTTCCTCTCCTCCATGCAGGGCTCTCTTGGGATCGGAGCCAACCTTAACAAGTGGACTCCGGAGGACTTTACGACCGCGCAGAAGATGGTTGCGGCCTATAAGACGGTTCGCCAGACGGTGCAACAGGGGGATCTGTATCGCCTGATGTCTCCTCGTGAAGGAGAGCAGACCGTGACCGAGAGCCTCTCCCGTGATGGGAAACAGGCGGCCGTGTTCGCATATCTGCATTCAAGTACGCAGATGTATCCCTTCCCTCGCCTGTATCTGCGGGGTCTCGATGAGAATGCGATGTATGAGTTACATCCGGTTGCTGGAAAGGTGAATGAAGGCACTCCGGTCAAAGCGACAGGAGCGTACTGGATGCACCATGGCGTCGATCTTGCGCTCAGGGGGGACTTTCAGGCGGCGATGTTTACGCTTGAGCGGCAGTGAGTAATTTGGCCCTGAATCCAGGGGTCTCAATTGAATTTGAAGGCTTCAAGCGGTACCTCAGCGGCTGAAGCCGCATTTCCTACCGGCCCGGTGCGGCACGGCTGAAAGCCGTGCCCTTAAGCAAGACATTCGCGCGTTCGCGCGAACAAAGAAGCAAGCTTGTGGCTTGCTTCTCTTTTTTTGCTTCTTTGTTTTGCTTAAGGGCATGGCTTCAGCCATGCCGTATTCGGGCTGGAAAACATGCGGCTTTAGCCGCTGAGGTACAGTGTTACCTACTTTGCGGCCTTTACCACCACAGAATATTCATCA
>JAEKKE010000303.1 GCA_019510535.1 Acidobacteriota bacterium | reverse complement strand
AGCAAGTCCTGCGGTTTTTTGCCCTGGCCGCTTTAGGATGCATTAGTACAGGCGCCCTGGCAGGCGAGAAGTACCATATCAACACCCATCCCATTCCAGATAACACCGTGCTTCGCGGTGTACGTGTGATTGATGGCACAGGCGCCGCCCCCATGGAGGACATGGCGATTGTCATCCACAAGAAGAAGATTGTTGCCATAGGTCCCAATGCGCAGATCGGAACTCCCAGTCATGCAGAGGAGCTGAACTGGAACGGTAAGACAGTGATTCCCGGCCTCATTGATGGCCATGCGCACCTTGGCCTGGTGCTGCACGACAAGGCTGAAGGATCGGCTGACGCCTACACCGAGGCCAATGTCGTGGGCGAGCTCTATCTGTACCAACGCTACGGCGTCACCACCGTCAACTCCCTCGGCCTGAATCCTGACCTGGTCTACGATCTGCGCAAGCGTCAACGCCAGGGCCTCATCGGTGGCTCGCGTCTGCTCACCGCCGGCCGCGGCATTGCCATTGACGATGGAGCTCCGCCCCTGACGGTGAAAGACGATGCCATCTACCGCGTCAAGAATCCGGTAGAGGCGCGCGAAGCCGTGCGCTCTATGGCGAAGCAGAAGGTAGACGTCATCAAGGTCTGGGTGGATTCGCTGCACGGCTCACGTCCCAGCATGAATCCCGCAATTTACAAGGCCGTCATCGATGAGGCCCACCAGCATCAGCTTCCGGTTGCGGCGCATGTCTACTATCTGGCCGACGCCAAAGATCTGGTCGCAACCGGCGTGGATATTCTTGCGCACTCCGTACGTGATGCCGGTGTCGATCAGGAATTGATTGACGCAATGAAGGCCAGGGGCACCTGGTACATTCCAACGCTCGCAGCCGACGAATCAACCTTCACCTACCTTGACCATCCGGAATTTCTGGATGGCAGCTTTGTCCGTCTGGCTGCGGGCCCTGGTCTCTCGGCCCGTCTTGCTGACACAGTCTACGAAGGCAAAATCGCTGCTGACCGTGGCACTACCATCAAGCGCCAGGACCTCGCCATCGCGATGCAGAATCTTCGCCGCGTTGCGGAGGCGGGAGTGAATATCGGCTTCGGTACCGATGCCGGAGCGCAGCCGGTACGCATTCCCGGCGTCAGCGAGCATCGTGAGCTGCAACTGATGGTGCAGGCCGGACTCACTCCGATGCAGGCGATTACCATCGCCACTTCGAAGTCAGCAGCCATGCTGCATCAGACTGATACCGGCGTTATCGCGGTTGGGAAGACCGCAGATCTCCTGGTGCTGGACGGCGACCCGCTCACGCAGATCGAGAACACTGAAAAGATTCTTGGCGTGTGGCACAACGGCCAGCGTGTCGGGGAACTGGCGACGCAGTGAAACAACAAATACGTACCAAATACGTACCAAAGAAGAAGGGCCGGTAGATACCGGCCCTTCTTTCTATTTGATGCTTGACTTGAGGGAGGCTGACGCTCAGATGTGACAGGCGACCATGCCGCGCTTTTCGAGATATTTCTGGTGATATTCCTCTGCTTTCCAGAAAGTCTGCGCTGGCTCAACGGATGTCACGATGGGGCGTGAGTAGGTTCCCGAGGCGGACAGGTCGGCGATCTTCGCCTGCGCTGCATTGGCCTGCTGCTCGGAGTGGGTAAAGATGACAGAACGGTACTGAGTACCCCAGTCTGGTCCCTGGCGATTCAACTGCGTTGGGTCGTGCAAGGAAAAAAAGGCATCGAGCAGGCGATCGTAGCTGATGCGGCTTGGATCAAAGGTGACCTGAACCACTTCGGCATGACCTGTCCGGTCCGTGCAGACCTCTTTGTACGTTGGATGCTCAAGGGCGCCGCCCTCATAGCCGACTGCTGTTTCTAACACACCGGAGAGCTCATCGAAGCGTGTTTGCACGCCCCAAAAGCACCCGGCACCAAATGTTGCTTTTTCAATTGGCACTGCGGTGTTCCTTTCTACAACTACGAACACGAATAAGATGCCAGCCGAGTATGGTTTGTCATCAACAATCTGATGAAAAATCGAAAGATAGTAACCGGTAGTTCCAGTGTTAACAACAGGTTGCGAGTTGTATGCACACGGGTGTACTCTGCCGGTCACTGGGGCTGCGCCGGACGTTAAAGACGTCCCGCTCTAAAACAATCGGCCGATTTTGAAGACGCTTTAGCCCGAAGTTTTGGTCACATCGAAAACACAAAAAAAAGGATTTGTAGGGACCTAGGGGGGTCGCTACAAATCGGTCTGCGTTGATTGTGTTTTGTTACAGATTTTGGGTATTCCTAACCGGCCCTAACGTTGTGAGGGTCGGGCCCCGGCGTCCTCCGGGATAGGGCCCGAACTGGCGATTTGTTCCAGCGATTCGACGAAGGGTTAGCGCGAACGGCGTCTGGGGCCTGCAGGCTTGAAGCTGGACTTCGCTCCAGGCTTGCGCTTCGGCTTGGCTGGTTCCTTCAGCTTGGCAGCCTCCGGGAGCACCTTCTTGCGTTCCACCTTGCGGCCCTGGCTGGCACGCCCGAGAGCAGTGACTTCACCTGGTGTCAGCTCCCGGAACTCACCCGGCTCCACATCCAGCACCAGGCCACCGTAGGCGATACGGCGGATCTTTTCGACGTGATGGCCTATCTCCTCAAACATCTTGCGGAGCTGCCGGTTCCGTCCTTCGGTCAGGGTGACCGAGTACCAGGGATTCTCGCCACCGCGCGTCAGCGCGATCTCAGCCGGCTGCGTCAGCACACGGTTGCGGCGATCGCCCTCCTGCAGGCGGCCGCGCTCGATCATGATGCCGCCACGAAGCTGGTGCAGCGCCTGCTCGCTTGGCTGGCCGGAGATCTTCACCAGATAGGTTTTGGCTACGCCGCTGGAGGCCTTGGAGAGCGCATTGGCCAGCTCACCATCGTTGGTAAGAATCAGCAGGCCCTCGGAAAGGTAATCCAGACGACCAACTGGATATAACCGTTCTCGCGGAGCCTTTGGCGACTTGGCGAAAAGCTCCATGATCGTCGGCCGGCCCTCCGGGTCAGAGAGCGTGGTGACATAGCCGCGCGGCTTGTTCAGAACAAAGTAGCGGTGGCGCTCCGGACCGTGCAGCAGCTTACCGTCGACACGGATGTGGTCGCGCTCGGGATCGGCCTTGGTGCCAAGTTCGGTGACAATTTCGCCGTTCAGAGTGACACGGCCGGTAAGGATCAACTCTTCCGCGGCGCGCCGTGAGGCGAGACCAGCCTGGGCAATGATCTTCTGGAGACGTACGGGCTCGCTCATATCCCCTCTATTATCGCCTGTCAGGACAAAAAGAAAGGAATTACGACTTCGATCGAGTTACGCAGTCTCGATGCCCGCAGCGCTCGCCTTCTCCTCAGCCTCGACATCCTCAGGCGCAACGGTAGAGGCCGAGGCTTCTTCTGCTTCAGCAACTTCCGGGGCTTCCCCGGCCTGCGGCTCTACGTCCGCGCCATTGGTTTCGCCTGTCGGTTGGGAGTCCTCCACGGATTCGCCGCTGCCATCCGCCTGTGGTTCAGGCGCTGGGGTCTCCTGCGTTTCTTCGCCCGCTCCCTGGGGCTCAACGTCCGGATTCGGCGTGCCTTCCGGGTTCGGATTGATGTCCATCGGCAGATCCTCCTGCTCGGCAAGTTCGCCGGCCATCTTCTCGAACTCTTCGATGCTGGGAAGCTCGGAGGTGTCTTTCAGACCGAAACGGAGCAGGAACTCCTTGGTGGTTTTGTAGAGGATAGGGCGGCCGATCACCTGCTTGCGGCCGGCCGTGGTGATGAGTTTACGGGTCATCAGACCGCCGAGCACACCGGCAGAGTCAACTCCTCTGATTTCAGAGACTTCTGCAGCCGTAACAGGCTGCTTGTAGGCGATCACCGCCAACGTCTCGAGTGCCGGCAGAGACAGCTTCAAAGCCGGCTTCAGGCTCTTGGCAAAGTCGCGGATCACGTCGTGATACTCGGGCCGGGTGGACATACGAAACCCGGAGGCGACCTCTGTGATGTACACACCACGGTCTTCGTAGTTTTCCATCAGAGCGGCGATCTCGGCCTTCAGGAAGTCGCGCAGACGGCGCTCACGCTGTTGGGCAAGCTTCTTTTCATCGACCAGTAGAGGCTCGCTCTCGGCAGCAGCGGGCTC
>JAEKKE010000302.1 GCA_019510535.1 Acidobacteriota bacterium | reverse complement strand
GGGAATCGCCGATCTGTATTATCCCAGCCGGGAACGGACCTGGACCAAGACCGGCCAGCACTGGGTTACTTCGGTCGCCCTGGATGGAGTGAGCGATTTAATCAAGGAGTTCTGGCCCGACGTCAACCACAGGCTTTTTCACTCCCACTGACAACTGTGTGATGGTGGTCGGCGGTCCGGCCCCAACAAAATTGACTCTTTTTACACTTCTTGGTATTGTTTGGAGGTTCCGCGTATTTCCGGAACTCGTCCGTGTGTGGGCAGAAGTGAGCCCCCGGCGGCGGGTAGGGCAGAAAAAGCTCTGTGCGGGGAGGGATCACTGGGGATAACCGGTGGAAAACCCTGTGCGAAATTCCGGATAGAATAGAGATATCGCAATGTTGAGGCCAATGGCCTTAGCGGATGCGAACCCCTCGATCGAGCCTGCGACACCCTCCTCCCTGGATGGGCTATGTGGGCCGGAACAGCGAAACGGAGTCGGGCTGGTCTGCAGGCTGCTTTGAGTGAAAGCTCAGGGCGTGTTTGCGGGCGGAGAGACCTGGCCACCGTCGACTGTTATTCGCTTGGTTGGTTGGTGGTGCCCCTTGGCTGCGGGATGGGCCGTGGGTAATAGGAATGCGAAGCTGTGGGCTTCGTCTGGATGCCGGGAACGGTGTCTGGAGATTTTGCGCGAGTGCGCAAGGTTTTGGTTGGACGGCGGTTCTGGGGCTTATTGCGGGCTCCGGACTTGCCGGTTAAGTAGTTTGGAAGCGATTTGCAAGGAGTTTTAGAGTGCCTACGTTTCATCAGCTCGTGAAGAAGGGCCGCACGGCGCCCCGCTACAAGACGGCCAGCCCCGCGCTGCAGGGTTCGCCCCAGCGTCGTGGAGTCTGCACCCGTGTGTACACCCAGACCCCGAAGAAGCCGAACTCGGCTCTGCGTAAGGTGGCTCGTGTCCGCCTGACGAACGGAATCGAAGTGACGACGTATATCCCGGGCATTGGCCACAACCTGCAGGAGCACTCGATTGTGCTGATCCGCGGTGGCCGTGTGAAGGATCTGCCGGGTGTCCGTTACCACGTCGTGCGCGGCACGCTGGATTCGGTTGGCGTTGCCAATCGTAAGCAGAGCCGTTCCAAGTACGGCGCCAAGCGTCCGAAGGCCGCTGCGAAGTAGTCGTTGAGTGTTAACCGCCAAGGGCTGCGGATGTGGCCTGAGGCAAAAGCCTGGTTGCTTGAGAAGTTGACGGCTCCAGGGGAAGAAGAGGAAGAGAAGGAATGCCACGTAAAGGTCATATCTCGAAGCGGGAAGTTGCTCCGGATCCGGTGTACAGCTCCACCCTGGTAACGAAGTTTGTGAACAGCATGATGTGGGGCGGCAAGAAGTCGACTGCCCAGAACATCTTCTACGAGAGCATGAAGAACCTCGAGGCCAAGGGTGGCGATGAGGCGATCAAGCTGTTCAAGAAGGCCGTGGAGAACGTGAAGCCCCTGCTGGAAGTGAAGAGCCGCCGCGTGGGCGGCGCCAACTATCAGGTGCCGATCGAAGTGAACCCGGAGCGTCGTACTTCGCTCGCAATCCGCTGGCTGGTGACCTATAGCCGTTCGCGTGGTGAAAAGGGCATGGTCGATAAGCTGACCGCCGAGCTGCTGGATGCGGCTAATGGTCGCGGCGCCGCGATGAAGAAGAAGGAAGACGTTCATCGCATGGCTGAGGCGAACAAGGCCTTCGCTCACTATCGCTGGTAGTTTTCGTCTGCGGCGGGGTAATACCCGCCGCAGTCAAGAAGTAAGTGTCGTACCGGTGCAGCAATGCGCCGGAGTCAACTAGGAAGCAACCGCGGGCGAAAGCTCGCAGAAGAGAAGAACTAAAGTGGCACGCACGATTTCGCTGGACAAATGCCGCAACATCGGCATCATGGCCCACATCGACGCCGGTAAAACGACAACGACGGAGCGCATCCTGTTTTATACGGGTGTGAACCATCGCATCGGTGAGGTGCACGAAGGCACTGCGACCATGGACTGGATGGAGCAGGAGCAGGAGCGCGGCATCACGATTACCTCGGCTGCGACGACCTGCTTCTGGAATAAGTACCGCATCAATATCATCGATACCCCGGGCCACGTGGACTTTACGGCTGAGGTAGAGCGTTCGCTGCGCGTGCTGGACGGCGCGGTCGCCTGCTTCGATGCTGTTGCCGGCGTACAGCCCCAGTCGGAGACGGTGTGGCGTCAGGCTACCAAGTACCGCGTCCCGCGTATTTGCTTCATCAACAAGATGGACAAGAACGGCGGCGACGCCGAGCATGCAACCCAGACCATCAAGGACCGTCTGGGAGCCAAGGCCGTGATGCTGCAGATTGCCGTCGGAGCCGAGGCGAACTTCAAGGGTGTGGTTGACCTGGTTGAGATGCGCGCCATTCTGTGGCACGACGAGACCATGGGCGCCAAGTACTCGGTCGAAGAGATTCCCGAGAATCTGAAGGAGAAGGCGACTGCCTTCCGCAATCAGCTCATCGAAACGGTTGCCGAGAGTGATGACGCTCTTCTGGAGAAGTTCCTGGAAGGTCAGGAGCCGACAGTCGACGAGCTGAAGTCTGCCATCCGTAAGGCAACGATCGGCATGCATATCTTCCCGGTTCTGATGGGTTCATCCTTCAAGAACAAGGGTGTGCAGACGCTGCTGGATGCGGTTGTCGACTACTTGCCGAGCCCGCTCGATATTCCTCCGATTGAGGGTATTGATCCCGATAATCCAGAGAAGAAGCTGGTCCGCAAGTCGGATGACAATGAGCCGCTGGCTGCTCTCGGCTTCAAGATCATGACCGACCCGTTTGTCGGCCAGCTGATCTTCATCCGTGTGTACTCGGGCGCTCTGAAGGCCGGCGACACGGTGCTGAATCCGCGTACCGGCAAGACCGAGCGTATCGGCCGTCTGCTGAAGATGCACGCCAACAAGCGTGAAGAGATTACAGAGATCCTGGCCGGCGATATCTGCGCCGCGGTGGGCCTGAAGAATCTCGTCACCGGCGACACCATCTGCACAGAGAAGTCACCGATCGTTCTCGAGTCGATCGACTTTCCGGATCCGGTTATCTCGGTTGCCGTTGAGCCGAAGACCAAGAGCGACCAGGAGAAGATGGGCATGGCGCTGGCCAAGCTGGCGCAGGAAGATCCCACCTTCAAGGTGCACACGGATCCTGACTCCGGTCAGACCATCATCTCGGGTATGGGCGAGCTTCACCTCGAGATCATCGTCGACCGCATGATGCGTGAGTACAAGGTCGAAGCGAACGTCGGTAAGCCGCAGGTTGCGTATCGTGAAACGATCCGTCAGCCGGCTGAAGCGGAAGGTAAGTACATCCGTCAGACCGGTGGTTCGGGTAACTACGGCCACGCCAAGATCCGTATCGCGCCGAATGAGCCTGGTAAGGGCTATGAGTTTTCGAACGACATCAAGGGCGGCGTGATTCCGAAGGAGTACATCAAGCCGATCGACCAGGGAATCCAGGAAGCGCTGCAGGGCGGTGTGCTTGCCGGCTTCGAGATGGTCGACATCAAGGTCTCGCTCTACGACGGCAGCTACCACGACGTCGACTCGAACGAAATGGCCTTCAAGATCGCCGGTTCCATGGCGTTCAAGGAAGCCGCCAAGAAGGCTAAGCCGGTACTTCTGGAGCCGATGATGGCTGTCGAAGTGACGGTGCCCGAGGACTATATGGGTACTGTGATCGGCGACCTGAACTCCCGCCGCGGACGTATCGAGGGCATGGAGATGCAGGGCGGCCAGCAGGTGATCAAGGCGACGGTTCCGCTGTCGACCATGTTCGCTTACTCGAACAACCTGCGTGGATCGACACAGGGACGCGGCAACTTCTCGATGCAGTTTGCACACTACGAAGAGGCTCCGCGCTCGGTATCGGAAGAGATTATCGCCAAGGTACAGGGCAAGCAGTAAGCCTGCAGTCAAAGACAGATTCAAGAATTCTTAGAAGCTAAGGACGGAGAAGAAGATGGCGAAGGAGAAATTTGACCGGTCGAAGCCGCACGTAAACGTGGGAACGATTGGACATATCGATCACGGTAAGACGACGCTGACGGCAGCGATCACGAAGGTCCTGTCGAAGCACAATCCGAAGAACGCGTTCCGTTCGTTTGACACGA
>JAEKKE010000301.1 GCA_019510535.1 Acidobacteriota bacterium | reverse complement strand
AACTCCGCATTGATCCACTTCTTCGTAGCTTCATACTGCTGCGGACGGCCCAGGAAGTTTTTCACCAGCGTATTCGCGCTCGCCGTACCACCCGGTTCCAATATCGTCTTGCGATAGCGCATCGCCGCCGGACCATCGAGCAGGTTCTTAGGATCGAATTGTCCGAAGAAGTCCAGAGCAATCACCTTGCTGAGCTGGTAGGTGTAGTAGTTCGACGAGTAGCTGACCAGATGCGTGAAGGTCGCATACATGCGCACATCCGGTGCGCCAGCGTAGGGCGAGTACTTGGCCTGCACCGTATACCAGAGCTTGTCGACGTCCACGTCCTTCGCTGGAAGATGGAACATCTCCAGCGCATAGGTGCAGAACTGTAACTGGCGCTCGACGCCGATTCCACGGCCGAACTCGTCGGCGCGGATCATGCCGTCGAAGAGCTGCTGCGGCATCAGCTCGCCGGTCTTGTAGTGCTTGGCGAAGGTGTCGAGCACGGCCTTCGAGGCGAAGAACTCTTCCAACATCTGTGAAGGCGCTTCAACAAAGTCCCACTCAATCGAAAAGGCGCCGGTGCCCGCCCACTGCTGCCGGTTACCGAAGATGCCGTGCAGCATGTGGCCGAACTCGTGAAAGAAGGTCACCACATCGGCGTACTGCATCAGGCCTGGATCGGTCGCGGTCGGCTCCGGGAAGTTTGCGTTCAGGCGAGCCTCGGGAAGAGCGATCCCCTTCTTACCCTGCACGACAGTGCCGGCGTTGAACCACTTATTCTTGCCGGCACGCGGATGCATGTCGAGATAGATGATGCCGATCTTCTGACGATCTGGCGTGGAGCGGTCGAATACGTCGAAGGCCTTCACTGACGGATCCCAGAGAGCAGCGTCCTTTACCTGGACGAACTCGATATGGAACATACGGGCGGCGGTGTCGAGCACGCCCTTCTCGACCTCTTCATAGGGGAAGTAGGCGCGCACCGCCTGCGAGTCGAAGTTAAAGTGGTCGCGGCGAAAGAGCTCCCCAAAATACGAGGCAGAGTAGTCGGGGATTTGCGTCAGACCGGGCTCCTGCTTCTGCGCAAAGGCGAGCAGCTGGGCGTACTCCTTGTCCATAGCAGGACGGGCTGCCTTGTCGAGCTCATCGATCAGCGACTGGATGTTGCCGGGCGTACCGATCATCTTGTCGGCACTGGACAACTCAGCCCAGCTCTTCATGCCAATCAACTGGGAGATCTCTTCGCGCATAGCGATGAGCTGTAGCAGAAGATCCTTGTTCGCCGGATAGCAGCGGCCCATGTAGGTGAGGTAAAGCTGTTTGCGTAGCGCGGCGGACCTGGCATAGGTGATCGCCGGGCGATAGTCAGGCTCGTCGGTGGTGATGGTGACCATGCCGTGCTCGTCGGGCTGATGACGCGCGATGTAATCGGCGGGCAGGCCATCGAGCTCGCTGGCTTTGACCTTGATGCTGGCAGTACCTTCGGCGATGTTGCGATTGAACTGGAGGGCAACAGTGGTGAGTTTGTCGCGCAGGTCGCGGATCTTCGCGCGGGTGGCCTCGTCCTTATCAACACCAGCAAGACGATATCCCTGCAGCTCGCGCTCAAGGTAGTGCTTCGTCTCGGCATCGAGACCGTCCGTCTTGATCGCAACCAGCGCGTCGTAGAGCTTGCGGTTGAGCGAGATCTCCGCACCGACGGAGGAGACGCGTCGCAACTCGGTCTGTGCAACATCGCGCAGCTCTTTTACCGGCGAAGCATTGTTCAACAGCGACGGCCCCATGCTCGCGGTGGAGAGAGCACGGCCCATCTCGTCGAAGGGCGCCAGGGTGTTCTCTACCGTGCGTGCTCCCTGGACTTCGAGGATCTGCTTTTCTAGCCGGACAACATCATCGAGATGGCGCTTCACCCAGGCCGTCACTCCGGCAGGATCAGGATTGCCGATCCAGACATGCAGCGGATCGTTGGCGGGCGTTTCGGCGATGACGGGGGCGGTGGTAAGTGTACTCATCAGCAATCCTGCAACGAGAAGTTTGTGCACAACAGATGTGCTCCAATTCGATCTGGATTGGGATGAGGATAACGCACTGAGAGGGATGAAGCAGCGGCTTCAGCCCTGCGGACAAGAAGTTTCGGAGCCCAAACTCTGGGTGCCCCATCCATCGCATCCTCGATGGGTGGGATACTCGGGGTCCCCGGCGAACATGTTTCGCCGGGGTGAACTATTCGAGCGAAGCTCGAATCGGGTTGGAGCCGTAGCTTTTGTTGATCGACAGAGAATGTCCAAGGCGGAGCCCATTTCCTTGGACATTCCCCGCAGACTGCTTCAGGCTTCGAAGTACCGCATATTCTTCAGATCCTCGATCAGGCTTGGCCCGGTAGGCCTCCAACCCAACGCCTGTTGTGTCCATGCGCTGGAGGCCGGCATATCCAAACCGGCGAAGATAGCCAGCCAGCCGAAGTGCTCCGCCACCTGTTCTTGTGAGATGGAAACTACCGGGACCTTCAGGCCCTGGCCGACGACCTCGGCGATCTCACGCATGGAAACACCCTCTTCCGCCACGGCGTTATAGCGCTTGCCTGCTTCGCCCTTCTCCAGCACCAGGCGGTACAGCTCCGCCGCCGCAAATCGCGGAACGGCCGGCCAGCGATTACGCCCCTCGCCGATGTAAGGAGAGACACCCTTCTGCCGTGCGATCTGGATTGCGTAGCTCACCAAGCCCTGTTTCTCGGTGTCGTGCACCTGGGGGAGACGAACGACCATCGTCCGGACGCCGCCGTCTGCCATCGCAGCCACAGCCTCTTCCGTAGCACCGCGGGGAATGATCTTCGAGCTCACCGGCGGATCGGTCTCCTGGCCGATGTGGCCGTTGCCGCCATGCCCCGCAATACCGGTGCCGGAGGTGACGATCAGCGGACGATCGGAACCGCCAAGTACCTCACCCAGCGCCTGGATGACCTGACGGTCGGTTTCACAGTTGGCCGCGAACCGGGAGAAGTCATGATTGAAAGCGGTGTGAATGACGGCGTCCGCATTCGCCGCCCCGTTCCGCAGACTTTGAAGATCTTCGAGATCGCCGCGATGCACTTCTGCTCCGGCCTTGCGGAGTTGCTCCGCACCAGTATCGGAGCGCGTAAGGCCGAGGACCTGGTGGCCCGCCTGAATGAGCTCCGGAACAATCGCCGAGCCGATAAATCCTGTTGCACCCGTAAGGAAAACCCGCATCGATACGCTCCTTGGTAGAGGGGCAAGAGCCCCTCTACCAAGCACAATAGGCAATGCGCGGCATACGATCTATGCTTGAGAATCCGTAATACCTTCGCGAGCGTCCAATACAGCTATATGGATCCTCTTTCGGCCGTGCTGTCCCTGCTAAAACCGCGCAGTTACACCTCCGGCGGTATGGATATGGGCGGCGACTGGTCGATCCAGTTCGGACCGCATGACGGCATCAAGTGCTACGCGGTGGTCTCAGGCGAGTGCTGGCTTGCGGTGGATGGTGCTTCCGAGCCGGTGCATGTCTCCGCGGGCGACTGCTACCTGTTGCCCTCGGGCCGGCGCTTCCGGATGGCAAGCGATCTCTCGCTGCCGCCGGTCGATGCACAGACCATCTTTCGTTTCCCCCTGAATGGCGCCATTGCAACCTACAACGGTGGAGGCGCGTGCTTTGGGCTGGGCGGCCACTTTGCTCTCTCGGGGGACAGCAGCATGCTGCTGAAAGTGTTGCCGCCGATCGTGCATCTTGCAAAGGAGTCCGACCGCGCGGCGATGCGGTGGTGCCTGGAACGGATGATGCAGGAGTTGCGCGATCCGCAGCCCGGCGGATACCTGATTGCGCAGCAGCTTACCTACATGATGCTGGTACAGGCGCTGCGTCTGCATCTGTCGGAGCAGGCAGACGGCAGCGTTGGCTGGCTCTTCGCGCTGGCAGACAAACAGATCAGCGCGGCGATGAGTTGCATCCACAATAGTTCAAGGAGACCGTCGGTTCTTCTCCGATGGAGTATCTGACGCGGTGGCGCATGCTGCTGGCTGCCGATAAGCTATCCAACTCCTCAGACCCAATCTCTACGGTTGCGTTGTCGCTGGGGTATGAGTCGGAGAGCGCATTCAGTACCGCGTTCAAGCGAGAGATGGGATGTTCGCCGCGGCAGTATGCGCGTGGACGTGGAGAGCCTCGACTTTTAGAAACGAACTCTCCACAAGAAGTGAAAAACGGTTCGAGCGTAGCTCGAATGCCCACGTCCCAGAAGCGGGACATGGGGCACCCGGTGCTTGGGTGATCTCGATTAATTAATCAAGTGACAGCAACCGTGGGTTCTACTTCGTTTTGGCTTATCGCTGCCCATTCTTTCCGTAAGAACAGCGCAATCGCAGCAGCGAGCAGAAAGCCCGCAGCCGTAATCGAAAGTCCGAAGCCAAACCCGCGCTCCTGCGCAATGCGGCCCACGGTGAAGGGCGCGACTGCACTGGCGATGCGGCCGAGGTTGTAGGCAAAGCCCATCGCTCGTCCCCGCAGCGCCGTGGGAAAGGCCTCGCTGGAGATGACGGAGAAGCCGCTGAAAAAGCCGGTACCCC
>JAEKKE010000300.1 GCA_019510535.1 Acidobacteriota bacterium | reverse complement strand
TAACACGCTGGTCGGCTGGTCTCCACCTGCGGTCGTCACAACTTGGCCGCCGAAGATGGCACGAACAAGATCGTTGTCTGTGTCTGCTATGGCAACGGTTCCCTGTGGCCCAATAGCCACGCCAAGCGGCGAATCCAATGAGGCTGCCGTTGCGCTCCCATTCAACTGATCTTCTCCCTCTTGGCCATTCCCGGCGATGGTCGAGAGGAGATTTGAGCTATTGATCTGCCGAATCCGTTGATTGTCCGTATCGGCGATGTAAAGTGTTGTTCCACTAGCATTGACGGCAATACCATGTGGAGACGCGAAAGAACCGGAGGTGGCGGTGCTTCCGTCGCCTGCGAAGTTAAAGGAACCGTCTCCCGCGATGGTCGTGATCACGCCACCCGAGATCTTGCGGATGCGATTATTATGCGTATCACTTAGGTAGAGATTGCCTGAACTATCGACCGAGATCCCCTCAGGCGAGTCGAGAGAGGCGTCGATCGCCGCACCTCCATCACCTGAGTACCCCTGTTCTCCATTTCCAGCCACGGTCTGGATCGTCCCTGAAGCAGCCACGATCTCGCGCACGCGGTTATTATTTGAGTCCGCAAAGAAGACATTCCCGCTGCTATCGACTGCAACCGCAGTCGGCAGAGAGATCATCGCCGAGGTGGCCGCACCTCCATCGCCCGAAAAACCAGCGACACCAGTACCTGCGATCGTGCTGATTGTGCCGCTCGTACTCACCTTACGGATGCGATGGTTCCTTGTGTCGGAGATATAGAGGTTTTCCGAAGCGTCGATAGCGATTCCCACCGGGGAGTCAAGCAATGCCTGGGTTGCAGCTCCGCCATCGCCATCGAACCCCTGCTCACCTGTACCCGCAACGGTTGTGATCGCCCCGGCTGTGTCGACCTTACGGATGATGTTATTGTTCTGGTCCGCGATATAGAAATTGCCGGCGGAGTCATAGCAGAGTGCTGTGGGAGAGTTCAGCGGAGCCGTGACGGCCTGCTGGCCATTTGTTTGCGCAGCCTGAAGAGCACTTACATGTACGCCCACCCGCTCCAGCGTCTTCCGTTGCGCAGGAGTCTGCGCCGCCCCGATAGCCGCGGCCATGCACGCACCGGCACAGGCCAGTCTCCGAATGATCCTACCGGGATGGGACATCATGATGATTCCGCCTTGACTCCTTGAAAATGCCGGCCCTGCCATAACATTTCGCATCGTTTAACATGACCGGCATTTCCCTTAAGTTAGCCCCGCGATGGGAAGATTCCCTGCAGTGCGATGATGAACGTTATTGCCAGATAGGGTGGCATAGTGGAGATCGGAAGAGACTGTCCGGTACTTCCCGACGCAAAGGGCAAAGCAACACCGGTACCCGCAGCCTTGGTGTAGGACGAGATCGTATTTCCAGTGGAAGGATCGTTCGGTAACGCCTCAATCGCTCCGGTTGGATCTGAAAGGTCGGCCCCCGCATTGCACACGGGAATCGCAACCGTATGACTGTGCGCGGGAAGGTTACTGGGAAGTATGTTTACATTTGGGCTGCCGCTGAACTCTCCCAGCACGTAGTTGCCTCCCTGCGAATTACCCCAATGAAGCGGCACTCGTCCCTGTAGATTCGGCAGCGCAAAGGTACTTATGCCGTCGCCGCCATAGTAGGTTCCGAGAAGGCTGAATAATGCGCTGTTTTGTGCGATGGACAGGAGCTGTCCGTTGCACAGAGCCCAGCCATTGGGGTTAAAACTTCCGGCGAACATCCGAATCTCTCCAAGAAATGGATCCATAACGTAATTCCTTCCTGAGGTGTAACTCCACACACGAACCCGGGATTAATTGCGTACTAGACCATCTTTCCAACCGTTGATTTGTGCTTGCGTGACCCCATCCAACTTGCTCGTGGGATTCGATGAGAAACAAAACGATCCATCGCCGCAGCCTGCACTTCAGGAAGCGACGGTGTCATACGTGTTACTGACAAGAGAATGCTGACGTAAAGTTTGCAGCAGTTGCGTTTGTCTCATTCATCCAGAGCCCAGTACCGGCGCTGACTGTTCCACCGTCAATCGTGCAGCTGTAACCATTGCCGCTACTGGTTGAGCACGACGTGGATGACGGCGTACCGAAGGTGGAGCCGCCGCTGTAAGCCGCCTCAAAGAGATTCCAGGTGATCGCATTCGAAGGAGAATAAATGGTTACGTACGCATGACAGGAACTCGGCGCCAGCGTCGCGACGATGTAGTAGTTAGCCGTCGAAGAGGTTGTCGCCGCACTGGATGTAAGCGAGAAGTTCGCCTGTGTTGAGGCGACGCCGTGACCGACAACGACGAGTGGAAGACTGGTCAACGTCTGTCCATCGCCGGCCGTGCCCGCCGGCCCAGTGGCTCCCGTTGCACCGGTAGCGCCCTGAGCACCGGTAGCACCCGCCGGGCCAACATTGCCCTGCAGGCCCTGAGCGCCTTGAGCTGCAAGACGAGCCCAGAAAGCCGTAGGCGTATTTCCGACCGGAAGCGCATTACCAACGTTGTTATTCGCAAGGGAAATGTAGCTGTTGTAGTAGTTGGAGTCGGAGACAACATCGCCAAGCGAATAGGTCGTACCCGCCGAGTAGACGCTTTGATAGGCAACAGTACCTGAAGCTCCAGTCGCCCCCGTTGCTCCTGTAGCACCCGTGACACCAGTTGCTCCAGCAGGTCCTTGAGATCCGGTTACGCCCTGAATACCCTGAATGCCCTGCGCTCCGGTTACACCCGTTGCGCCGGTTGCACCTGTCGCTCCGGTCGCACCCTGTTGTGCCAGCAATGCCCACACCGTGCCGTCAGTACCAGGCGTTACGTTGAAGTTTCCGGTCAGAGCAATCCAGGAGCTGCCGCTATAGAACACAGCATCTCCAGTGCTGTAGGGGGTCGCACTGCTCCAGGTGCCCTGGAAGCCCACGGGTGATCCGGTCGCTCCAGGTGCTCCCGTCGCGCCGGTTGCTCCTGTCACACCCGCGGCGCCCTGGGCGCCTGTTGCGCCAGTTGCACCCGCGATACCTTGAACGCCCTGTATGCCTTGGGCCCCTGTCGCTCCGGTTGGCCCGGTCGCGCCTTGCTGCGCCAACAACGCCCAAACTGTTCCGTCAGAACCAGGCGTTACATTGAAGTTATTCGTCAACGCGATCCATGAGCTGCCGTTATAAAAAACAGCATCTCCGCTCGAATAGATGGTTGAACTACTCCAGGTGTTCTTGAAGCTGATGGGAGCGCCGGTTGCTCCTGTCGCGCCTGTTGCTCCAGTTGCGCCCGTGGCTCCAGCCGCACCTGCAACGCCCTGCGGGCCTACGGCTCCAGTTACACCTTGAATCCCTTGAATACCCTGCGGTCCCTGCGGACCGGTAGCTCCTGTCGCGCCTGTTGCTCCGGCAGCGCCCATGGAGGTCACGACGACATCCAACGAGCTCGCATGGGATGTCTGATCATTTTCCTTTGCATCTAATAGCACGTTCGCCGCATTCGTTGTGAGCGCGATACCGAAGTTCGTTCCCGGACTTGAGAGCCAGGACTGCACCTGGCTGGTCACGTCGATTACGACATACTGACCAGGTATCGTAGCTGTAAAGCTAGTAAATGCGGTACCGATGGCCGGGGCAGTTGCGTTAGTAACCGAGTATTCGTTCCATGACGCATTCACTGGCGCTACGCTGATCAGACCAGCAGTATTGACGCGGTTCACGTACAGGCTAACCGTCGCACGCGCAATCTGACTGGCTGTCGTTCCGGCAGGAAGCGCGGAAAGATCGAACTGGACAAGCGTCTTCTGGCTGGCACTCACGTAAAGATTGGAGAGCGAACCGTAGTTGAATGTCGGGTGATTACTGTTCAGGGTTGTATCGCCGGACACGGTCAACTGTCCATGAGCGGCGGAGACACACGCAAAGGCAGCCAAGCCTGCAAGCAGGCGCACAAGGGGGACACTCTTCAACACTCACTCTCCTTCTCAAGCGAGATCGTTACGAACTCGTCGAGAACCAAGCAAAAATCAATCTCAGCAAATGCTTTGAGTAGAGATCTGTGCCAAGTTGCTTACACACCTAGAAACGGACACCCGAGACGTTACCGCTCTCATCCTCATCTTGTCAAAAGTTTTTTTTAGCCGATTCACCGATAGCCCGCCGAACAAGACGCGGATCGCCTGTTAAACAAACC
>JAEKKE010000129.1 GCA_019510535.1 Acidobacteriota bacterium | reverse complement strand
ATTGCAGAGCCGGAGACGCTGGTGCTTCCGGCGCCGCCTCCGCCTCCACCGGCACAGCCGGCGGCTGCTCCGCCAAAGGCGTAGAGCATTTCACTGTAGGTGCAGTGCATGGGTTCCACATCCATGGGCGTTTTCCGCAAATGAAAACGCCGCTGCACTCCGGGATACCCAGCAACAGGGAAATGCTCTAATCCACACCGCGGGTCGCGGGTGACAACGATGTGTGATATCTTAAAAAAGTTGCCGTTGGTCGCATAACAGCGTGCAGGATGCGCCCGTAGCTCAGCTGGATAGAGCGAATGACTACGAATCATTAGGTCGGAGGTTCGACTCCTTCCGGGCGCACCATCAAGATTAGAAACGGACACCGATCGGTGTCCGTTTCGCTTTTCGGGACAATCGGCATCTAACCGAAGGCATGATTAACGACCTCTGGTACAAGAACGCCGTTGTCTACTGTCTTTCGGTCGAGAGTTTTCTGGATGGCAATGGTGACGGCATCGGTGACTTTCGCGGCCTGATTCAGTGCCTGGACTACCTGCAGGGGCTGGGCGTCACCGCCATCTGGCTGATGCCCTTTCAACCATCTCCACAAAAAGATGATGGCTATGACATCACGGACTACTACAGTGTGGATCCGCGTTATGGAACTCTGGGCGACTTTGTAGAGTTTGCCCACGGCTGCGCGCAGCGCGGCATGCGGGTAATGATCGATCTGGTGATCAACCATACCTCAACGCAGCATCCCTGGTTTAAAGCTGCGCGCAGCAGCCCCGACTCCCCCTATCGCAACTGGTACGTCTGGTCGAAGAAGAAACCGAAAAACGCCAATAGCGGCATGGTATTCCCCGGCGTGCAACGAACCACATGGACCTATGATGAAGCCGCCAAGGAGTTCTACTTCCATCGCTTCTATAACTTTCAGCCAGACCTGAATACTTCAAACCCCGAGGTCCAGGCGGAGATCCTGAAGATCATGGGTTTCTGGATTCAACTGGGTGTCTCTGGGTTCCGCATGGACGCCGTTCCCTTTGTCATCTCTACCAAAGGCGCCGATGTTACTCGCGCGGTGGAGCAGTACGACATGCTGCGCACCTTTGCAGCGTTTCTCAGCTGGCGCAAGGGAGACGCCATCATCCTCGCCGAAGCGAACGTGCTGCCTTCTTCGGATATGCAGTACTTTGGCGAAGCCGGTGAACGCTTGTCGATGATGTTCAACTTCAATGTCAACCAGCACCTGTTCTATTCGCTGGCAACCGGCGACGTGGGCCCGCTGCAGAGATCTCTGATGCAGACAAAGCCACGCCCCGCAACCGCACAATGGGCCACGTTTCTACGGAATCACGATGAACTGGACCTTGGCCGCTTGACCGAAGCGCAGCGGCGCAAGGTCTTCAAGGTATTCGCCCCGGACAAAGAGATGCAGCTCTACGACCGCGGCATTCGCCGGCGTCTGGCGCCGATGCTGCATGGCGACCGACGACGCCTGGAACAGGCCTACTCCCTCCTCTTCTCTCTGCCTGGCACTCCGGTGCTGCGTTACGGCGATGAGATCGGCATGGGTGACAACCTGGCGCTTCCGGAGCGCTATAGTTGCCGCACTTCGATGCAGTGGACCAATGATCGTAATGGCGGTTTCACCGGGGCCACACGGTCGAAGATACCGACGATTCGTGCGGGAGCATACGGCTACCAACACGTAAACGTCGCCGACCAACGCCGCGATCCGAACTCGCTGATGGACTGGATGGAGCGCATGATCCGCATACGTAAAGAGACACCCGAGATCGGATGGGGCGACTTCCGGGTCATCGATACCGGACGCAGCCAAATTCTCGGTATCCGTTACGACTGGCGCGGAAATCACACGCTCGTACTCCACAACTTCAGCGCTGATCCCATCGAGCTTCGGCTAGCTCCAGGCACCATCGGAGATGGCGCGGAAGAAGGTGTCCCCCTGATCAATATCCTCTCCAAAGATCACAGCTGTCTTGAAGAAGATGCGGATGGGCGGTACTGCATCCAGATGGAACCATACGGTTACCGCTGGTTCCGTGTGGGCGGCTTCGACGGACGCCTGCGGAATATGGCCCACCGCCCACCGAGCACTACTTCTTAGCAGCCGTGAGATCCGAAGCTACGTAGCATGTTGCTGGACACGCCGGTGGACCGGAGCGATGTCATCGGCCTACAGTGGTCTCCAGCTCTTTCTGCTGGCCTCTCTCCGAACGCATCTGGCTCAACATGACCTCGCACCGCAGCACCTCGGCGACGCTCCATGCCTGTGCCATACAACCGCGCGGTGTGAAGGGCTCTTCAGCATCGAAGATCTCGCTGATGGTACCCACTCCGTCTTCATAGAGATGCTGGTCGAAGCCATGGAGAAAGGCCTGTGCTTTATGTGCCTGCTCGGGAAAGGTCTTCACCCATGCGTTCACGAATGGCCCGATCAGCCATCCCCATACGGTCCCCTGGTGGTACGCTGCATCCCGAGCCAGCAGATCACCATCGTAACGAGGCTTGTAATCTTTTTCACCGCGCGCCAGACTGCGAAGACCGACGGGCGTCAGCAGCTCACGCATGCAGCGCTCGACTACAGGCTTCCACCGTGATTCATCCAGCACGGGATACTTCAATGAGATCGCAATCAGTTGATTTGGTCTGATCAGCGAGTCATCTCCACCTTCGAAGGTATCCACTACGTCGAAGAGACAGCCCTTCTCGCCATTCCAGAAGCGACGGTTAAAACTATCTCGGCACTGATCCGCCAACTGCAGATATCGGGCGCGGTCGGTTCGGGTATCCTCAAGCGCCTCCAGCCACTCCACCAACAGGCGAAGAGCGTTGTACCAAAGCGCATTCAACTCCACAGCCTTGCCACGGCGAGGCGTTACCACCCAGTCGCCAACCTTGGCATCCATCCATGTGAGTTGATACCCTTCCTGTCCCTGCACCATCAAACCGTCGTTCTGGTCAATATGGATGCCGAAGTCGGTGCCACGCAGATGCCACTCGGCAACATCGACCATCTTCGGCAGCAGGAACTCAAGCGTCTCCCAATCACTGGTTACCTGCAGATAGCGATCAATGGCATGGAAGAACCAGAGGGTTGCATCGGCAGTGTGGTACAAACCGCTCGTTCTCCCCTCGGGAAACATATTTGGGATCAGACCGTTGTGGATGTAGTTGCCGAAACTGCGGAGGATGTATTCGGCCTCGCGATAGCGGCCTGTTGAAAGGGTGAGCCCCTCCAGCGAAATCATGGTGTCGCGGCCCCAATCCGTAAACCAGTGATAGCCGGCGATCACCGTACGAATCTCATCTCCCACGGCATGGGCACGAATCTGGTCTGCAGTACGACCCATCGGTGTGATCAGAAATTGATCGGCCGCAAACACCAGCTCTGCTGGAAACCCCTCCCGCGCTTCGGGTGGCGCGGTCCGCAGCAGGCGGCGCTTCCGCTCCAGTTCCACGGCAAAGGCCGCAGCGGGAGAGAGAGACCGAACCTTCTCCCAATCTTCAGTCGATGCTGTGAGCGCAGCTGATTTTCCAGGACGCAGCTCTCCCGTGAAGCCTCCAGGAGACCAGAGCGATCCCTCCCAGTCATAGCCACGAGCCTGCTCAATACGATAACGCAGGTTGTCGAGCCGTCGGGTCTTCATATGGAAATCGCACTCGTCGCAATTCCAGACCAGCTTGAGTACGGGGAGGTCGTCGCTGACGCGCAGCTCGAAACCATCTTCCACACCGGTCCAGCGGTACTGCTCTTCCGGCGGTCCCGCCAGCGAGTCATCATGCGACCGCACGTGCACCGCCGGCTGCACCTCCAGGCGTCCCCCCTCCCCTTCCAGCAATGTGTAGGTGATGTACGCCGTGTTCTGCAGATGCACCATGCAGGTACGTTTTTCAATCACATTCCCGCCGCAGCGGAAGACCCAGACTGGAAGTCCATTTTCCAGTCGGAACTCAGAGAGATACGGACTGACGGGCTCGCCAGTATCCTTATGAATTAGGTCATCACAGGCCAGGACATAGGTTTGCCCACCGGCAATCAGGCGCTCGCGCAAATGATTCAGCATCATGGTGCGCCCGTGCGGAGCAGGTAAAGCGGCGATCAACCAGCCATGATAGCGGCGGGTATTCAGGCCGCCCACAGTACCGGAAAGATAGCCGCCAAGACCATTGGTGACAATCCACTCTGTGAAGAGCCCCCGGCGGCTGCGAGTGCGCTCATCCAAATGGGCTACGTCGAGTGCGACGTGACGGACAATCGGTGCAGGGCGAAAGATCGTCTTCATGCTCAGACTAGGATGCTGCGAAACCGCATCGCGCAGCCAGGGCGTGTCATGAACCCTTGAGAAGGTTTAGGCATTTCCCTGTTGCTGGATATTTCGTTCCCTGTGCTGGGTATTTCGGCAGGGGCTTGATGCGGAAGCCCTACATTACACTCGCAGGGAAAGCGTTGAAAAAGCAGGTCCTTCACGAATCACCCCAGCGAACAAGTTCGCCGGGAATCCCGAACGTCCAGGAGGACAACATTTACGACACCTTCAGACTCAGGACACTAGGGTGTGTCATCAAATTCCTGTCAGTCAGCGCCGGGACCAGATTTTTTTGAGATCGAGGAGTGAGGAGAGAACTGTAGCTGGCCTACTGAAACGACGAGTGACGAAGAGATCGAGAATCGGGGTCCCCAGTCAGCCTTGCTGGCTGGGGTGAAGAAAATCTGCCCCGGCCCTTCGGGTTGCGGCGCAACGCTGACGACAGGAGTTTGATGACATACCCTAGCGAGCGATGAGATTTACGATCTGGTTGGTGAGCAGCGCTGCCGTGTACGCAAAGACAGTCATGTAGGTGAATTGAATTGCCGGCCAGCGCCAGCTATTGGTCTCGCGACGGACCATGATGATGGTAGAGGTGCACTGCAGTGCAAAGGCGAAGAAGACCACGAGCGCCAGCGCCCCGCCCAGCGTCATATCACCACGCAACGCCTGCTGCAGGCCAAGGGCATGCGTCTCCGGATCGACACCGTACAGAGTGCCCAGCGTACCGACAATCACCTCACGCGCAACAATGGAGCTCAGTAGACCGATACCGATCTTCCAGTTGAAACCGAGCGGACGAATGACAGGCTCGACCCAGTGGCCGATATGACCAATGACGGAATCCGTCAGCGCAGAGAACTGGCCGGTATGTACCGGCAGAACACTGAGAACCCACACAGCAAAGGTGACGCCCAGAATGATGGTTCCGGCCTTGCGCAGGAAGAGCTTCGCACGATCGTAGAGCCGGATGCCAAGTCCCTGCAGCGTAGGCCAGCGGTACTGCGGCAGCTCCAGGATGAACGGAGCCGAAGATGCCTTCAGCAAAGAGGACTTGAGCACACGGGCCGTAAACAACGCCGCGAGGAAACCGAGCACATAGAGGCTCAGCATGACGGTGGCCCGCAGGCCGACGAAACTTCCCAGCAGCTTACGATCGGGAACGAAGGCCGCGATGATGAGGGTGTAGACCGGGAGACGTGCCGAACAGGTCATGAACGGGGCAACCAGGATGGTGGCGAAGCGGTCGCGCTTGTTCTCAATCGTGCGGGTCGCCATGATGGCGGGAACGGCGCAGGCATAGGCGCTGAGCAACGGAATGAAAGCCTTGCCGTTCAGACCGATAGAACGCATCACGCGATCGGCGATCAGAGCGGCGCGGGCAAGATATCCCGAGTCCTCCAGGATGCCGATAAACGCGAACAGCAGAAGGATCTGGGGGAGGAAGACCAGAACCGACTGCACGCCGTTCCAGAGACCGTCACGCAGAAGCGCGCGCATCCAGCCATCCGGCAGAAGCGCCGCAACCTTTACGCCCAGGCCCGTCAGCATGTTCCCAAGACCATCGCTTAGCGGTTGTCCCACGCCAAAGACCACCTGAAAGACAGCGATCACGACTGCGAGAAAGATCAAGGGCCCCCAGACGCGATGCAAAAGCACATGGTCCAGGCGACGCGTCCACTTGGGAGCATTGGGCTGCTGATAGCGCGTACGGGAGCTGACCTGGGTGGCCCAGTTCCGGTAGCTGTCAGCGCTCTGGATTACGGGCAGCTTCACGGCGCCCGGCCGGGTTACTTCAAAGTTGCCGTACTGACTCAGGAAGTCCGCAATGCGATCCAGCCCGACTCCCTTCGCGGCGGAGATCAGTGCGACGGGATGACCGAGCTCCCGGGCCATGGCAAGCACATCCACCTTGCCGCCACGCGACTGAAGCACGTCAGACATGTTCAGAATGACCAGCGTGGGCAGGCCGAGCGCGAGAATTGGGGCTGCCAGCATAAGCTGCCGGTTCATATGAGTGGAATCGAGCACCAGCAGTACGGCATCGGGCGCGGGAACACCCGGCATCTGGCCCTTCAGCACATCGACGGCGACGCGGGCATCTTCGGAAAAAGTGGCGAGCGAGTAAATACCAGGAAGATCGATCAGCGTGAGGTCGCTGCGGCCTATGGCCTTCATCCTGCCGGAATGGTGTTCTACCGTGACGCCCGGATAGTTGCCGACCTTCTGTCGAAGTCCGGTCAGGCGATTGAACAGAGTCGATTTTCCACAGTTCGGGGGCCCGATGAGCGCGATCGTCCGGATCTGTCCCTTGTGCAATGCAGGCTGGGGCGGAGCCGTCAGAACGGCGGAGTTCGATTCCGCAGGGGTACAGCAGGAGCTCATTGAACTTTCTCGATGGGGGTCATGAAGAGATGGCTGGCAGTCTCACGACGTAATGCAACCTCAATGCCATCAACCCGATAGACGGTGGGGTCGCCTCCGGGTGCACGCCTCAGGACGTGGACGCCGGCCCCGGGCAGGAAACCCATATGCGCGAGGTGATCGCCAACCTCTTCCGGCAAATCGACCCGCTCCAAACGACCGTGCTGGCCCACCTTCATCTCACTGAGGCACATCTTTTCCACCTAATTCAGTCTACATTAGTCCGAATTCAGATGGTCAGATGTTTTCATCGAAAGGAAAGATTCAGTGCTTTAACGGACGCCCCACTTCAGTTTCGTGCGAAGCACATCGAAGAGGCCGGTGTCGTACTGCTGAATCAGCCGGACAGCATGCTGCGAGCGACGGCAGTGGAGTTCATCCCCAACTTCCATCGCAACAGCTTCCTGTCCGTCGACGGTCAGGAAGGTCTGATCAGCCATGCCTTCCACCTTGATCTGAATCTCGGAGTTGCCATGCACCACGATCGGGCGGATGGTCAGAAGATGCGGACAGATCGCATTGACGATCATGGCATTGACATCCGGCATGACGATAGGACCATTAGCAGCGAGTGAGTATGCAGTAGAACCAGTCGGTGTGGACACGATCATTCCGTCGGCACGAAAGGTCGCGACCAGCTTTCCGTTCAGCGTAATGGTGAAGTCTCCCATGCGGGCAATCGCGCCCTTGGAGATCACCACATCGTTCAGCGCCTCAAACTCATGGAAGGGCTTCCCCCCTCTCCACAGCTCGGCATGCATCATGCTGCGCTGGTCGACCTCGCAACAGTTCACGCACCAGGCTTCGAGCGCCTTGTAGAGATCCTGGATGGGAATCTCCGTCAGAAATCCCAGGGAGCCCAGATTAACGCTCAGAATCGGAGTTGCTGTCTTGGCAAAGGCGCGCGCTGCACTTAGCAGCGTTCCATCACCGCCGAGCACAACCACCAGCTCCGGCTGGAGGGCGGCCAGCTCGTCCCGATGCATGCCACTCCCAGCATGAGCGTAGATCGCAGACTGCTCGTCGAAGATGGGTTCATAGCCCCGTGACTTCAGCCAGGAGGCAAGCTCCGGCATGATGGTTTCCAACTCAGCCTTCTGCGGTTTCGAAATTAGGGCGACCCTGCGCATGCTAGCTCAGTGTACCTTCCGCCGCGCTGAAGATGACGTGTAGAAGGAACTCCCGATTCCCTTCTCCACCGAGGATCGGAGAGTCGATCGCTTCCATGTCCCGTCCTCCAAGCTCGGCGAGACATTGTCGCACTTTCTCGATAGCACCACGCTGCGCTGCCTCATCGCGAACGATGCCACCTTTGCCGACAGCCTCCCTGCCGGCTTCAAACTGCGGTTTCACCAGAACCACAGCCTCTCCGTTCCAGTCGCTCCTCTCTGCGGCCCGTAGTGCGCCGAGCACCGGCGGCAACACCAGCGTGGCCGAAATAAAGGAGACATCCATCGCAAAGAAGCGGATTCCTGCCGGCAGATCGCCCGGCTGCAACAACCGCGCATTCGTACGCTCGCGAAGATCAACGCGCGGGTCCTGGCGCAGCTTCTCGGCGATCTGCCCGGCTCCGGTATCGACACCAAGAACACGCGATGCACCGTGCTGCAGCATACAATCGGTAAACCCACCGGTGGAAACACCGACATCCAGGCAAAGCAAGTCGCTCAGATCGATCTTCCACTGCTGCAGCGCGTGTTCGAGCTTCAAGCCGCCGCGACTGACATAGCGCAGGTCATCGCCGAGGATGCGAATCGCAGAGTCGATCGCGACAGAGGCGCCGGGCTTATCAAGCTTCTGTTCATTCACGAGCACGCGGCCTGCCATGATCATGGCCTGCGCGCGTTCACGGCTGGGAGCGAGCGAGCGCTCCATCAGCAGTTTGTCCAAACGAAGTTTTGCTATGGCTGCCACTTCTGGCAGGGTACACTCAAGCCAACCCCTGCGCGTAGTACAGGAATCTCTGTAGAATGAGCAGGATGTGCCATGCTTACACGGTGTCCTGGCCGTGCTTTCATGGCATGAAACCCTTGATTAGACCCACGTAAATCTGCAAGAGCTGCTGAATCGTTCATGTATCGAGACCCTGAAGTGAAGAGCGAGTCCGGAATCCAGATGCGCGATGATGCATCCCTGCTCGCCCTTGTTCAGTCAGGCGACGAACAGGCGATGGCCTCGCTCTATGACCGCTACTCCCGGGTTGTCTACTCGGTTGCCTTGCGTGTTCTGCGAGATCCCGGCGCTGCCGAGGAGGTTTTGCAGGACGTGATCATGCAGGTATGGCGCAATCCGGAGAGGTTTCAGCAGACACGAGGCACCCTTGGCGCCTGGCTGGCAGTGGTGGCGCGCAATCGTTCCATCGACGCGTTGCGCCGGCGCCGACCGACCGATTCCGTCGAAGACGTCATTCTTTCCTCCGGTTTCAACCTGGCCGACGATGCAGAGCGCAATGCGCTGATGGAGAAGGCACGCACGGTGATCCAGAACCTGCCGGCCGAGCAGCGCAAGACGCTTGAGATGGCCTTCTTCGATGGCCTGACTCATATCGAGATCTCCGAGATGACGGGAGATCCCCTCGGCACCGTAAAAACCCGCATCCGCAGTGCGTTGATCTCGCTGCGCAGGAGCTTCCAGGCATGATCGAGCCCAAGCACATATCGGCCGATGACCTGGCGCTCCACGCCATGCAGTTCCTCACGCCCGAGGAAACGGCTCTCGTAGAAGCACACGTACGCCACTGTCCGGAATGCCGCCGTGAGCTGGCGACCATCCAGGGTGACCTTGCAGCCTTTGCCCATACGGCAGAAATGCAGACGCCTCCTGTACTGGCGCGTCAGCGGCTAATGACGCAGGTCAGCCGTGAAAAACGAGTCGTGCCCCAGCCTGAAACGGCATTGCGTCCAACAGGCGCTGAAGGCTCTGTTCCCTTTGCCGGCTATGGAGCATCCGGCTTCGACGAGTACGACGAAACTCCGCGCAAAGCAAGCATCGGCGCCATCATCCTTGGCTGGGCAGGATGGGCTATAGCGGCCGGACTGGCCTTTGGCGGCTACCACCTCTATCGTCAGCGTGAAGAGCTGCAGCGCAGCCTGCGCATGAATGCGGCGCAGATGGCCAGCCTGTCAGAAGATGCGGCCAGGGCGCGAGAGATTCTGGATTCTCTTTCCGACAAGGCGACCCAGCGTGTAACCCTCACACGGGCAGAGACCGCTCCATCGCCAACCGGACGCGTAATCTATCGCCCCGACAGCGGCATGCTGCTCTTCCTGGCCAGCAACATCGCTACGGTAACGCCGGACAAGATCTATGAACTGTGGATCATCCCGTCGGAAACAGACCGCTCGCCGATCCCTGCCGGTACCTTCCTGCCCGACGAGCGCGGCAACGCCGCGATCGTGCTGCCGGACGTGCCGAAGGGCGTGAATGCGAAGGCATTCGGGGTTACCGTCGAGAACCGCGGCGGCTCGCAGGTTCCGACACTACCGATCATCATGGTTGGAATGTAGTTCTGAAGGAATTGAAGAATTCAATCATTGAATGATTGAATAAACGAAAGAAGGGCGGCCATCGGCCGCCCTTCTTCTTGAACTTCGATTTCTTGTGCGTTACTGCGCGTTGCGGCGTACTGAAACACCGTTGCCCAGAATATCGATCGTCGTATACCGCGTATCGGTGCTGGTATCGATGACTGTGAGGAAGTGTGAATCGCTGGCGGTGGTATAGACCTTGCCTTTCGGCGTGCCGGTAACCGCGGTGATCCAGTTGGGATGACCGACCACCTTCACCTTCGCCGTCACGGTGTTCGTGGTCAGATTGACGACGTAGACCAGACCGTTGTTGGCATCAGATGCCGTGGGGTCGTCATTGCACATGACATAAGCACGGGTACCATCCTGCAGCGCCGATACCTGGGTGCAGTTGGCGCCCAGCGGCACCGTAGCCACAACCATGCCGAAATCTGTCGCATCCACCGGATTGTTGGTGTCGCAATTCGGGTTGCTGGTCGAGCTGTTGGCGTTGCAGAGCGGGATGCTGACCACACTGAGAGAGCTGGTCGTCGAACCCTGGTTCAGGACCAGAAGCTCGTTGATGGTGCTGACCACATCGGCCCAGACAGGGGCGGTACCCACGGTGATGGTGGGATGCGCGACGTCAGCAGTATTGGCCTGTGAGTTGATCACCGAGACTGTATTACTGCCCTTATTCATCACAAAGACGCGCTTCGCATCGGAGGTCATCACACCATAGACAGGCTGAGTGCCGACGTTGATGGAGCTGGAAATCGTGTTGGTCGACGTATCAATCGCGGCCACCGAACCGGTAGAGCCTGAACCCTGGCTGATCGCGTAGTAGCGCGTGCCGGTGGTAAGACCCACAACGTACTGCGGATTAGCCGCAACGTCATACTCCTGGCGCAGCGAAGCCGGTGAACCACCGATGATCTGGCCGACAGCGGACCGTCCAAGCTCGCTGACGAACGCTCCCGAGGAGGTCGCAAACAGCGAGTTCGCATTCGCATTGGAGAACAACGTCGTGGAATACACGATGTTCGTCTTCAACGAAGGCGAGACGTCAAAGTTATTCATCACCGTACCGCTGGAGCTGGTATGCAGCGAGTATCCCGTACCGCCGTTGCTAGCCGGAGCCAGATCGAAATACGTCGGCTTCGGAGCAATATTCGCAATCGCCAGAACCGTGTCGCCGGAGAAATCGACAACCGTGATCAGACCGGGCTGTCCGCTTCCTGGATCCGAGACCACAGCCAGCAGCTTCTGAGGCTGGGTCGCCGGGCCAACGGGGTTGATGGAGCTCACGACGGCGCGATACGTATTGCCGCAACCGCTCAACGGAACCAGCGCTGCCGCCGCCGCCAACACTGCACCGGCCTTCGCCAGCACTTTCTTTCCGTACCGCACTTCTGAAGCCAAACCATCTCCCAAACACAGACCAAGGTCCGATATGCTCAAAGCCGATTGTAAATCACAGGTGCATGAGCCAGACCACACTCTCTATCCCCGGAAAAACCATCCCGGCATCCCGTGACCGGCTGCAGTCGCAGTTACTGACGGCCGCCTGCGCCTGCTCCCTGCTGCTGACCTGCTATTCCATCTTTGTCTTCAGTTTTGGACGCGCAGGATTTCCCTTCGTTGCAGGGCCTCTTGCGATTGCCGTGGCTTTCGCGATGGTGGTTTTCGCCCTGCGCTCGGCGACACTCGGCGGCTGCCTGATGGGAGCGCTAGTCTGCTTCAACCTGATCGCCTGGACCCGTGACTACAACAGCAACCTGCTGCATTCCGCGCTGACTCCATTACTGGCGCTCTTCCTTCTGACCTGGGCAGCGACACGGGTTCGCCGTGCGGAGAAAGAGCGTGCGGGTCTGGCCGAGCCGAAGCACGGAAGAACGGCGTCGCAAGTCGCCGCCAATCTGGCTGTCGCGGCGCTGATCGTTACCTGGCTTGGTGCATGGCTGTTTGGCAAATTTTTCAAACTTCCCTACCCCCTCAGCTACTTCGCATCGCTGGCAGCATGTCTGGCAGCCTTGGCCGAAGCGACGGCTGACACCATCTCTTCCGAGATCGGACAGGTCTTCGGCGGAGAGCCCTGGCTTGGATTTCGTCGCGTTCCGCCGGGAACGGACGGCGCCATCTCGATGGTGGGCACCTTCGCGGGCGTTACCGGAGCGGCAATTGTGACCGGGATCGGCTGGTGGGCCCTCCTGCTGACTCCGAAGGTAGCGGCAGTCGCCTTCTTCGCCGGAGTGCTTGGCCTCTTCTTCGACACGTTCCTTGGAGCGACCGTGGAACGGGCGGGCTGGCTGGGCAATGACCTGGTGAACTTTTTATCGACATTGGTCGCGGCGATTGCTGCCGCGGTTGGGATTGGATTGCTACGGTAAAAATCTGGAGCCGGACTAGGACTACAGATCCTCCGCCCCGATCCACCAGCGATGGACAAAGCTAGCGGGAATGTGGAGCCGGACAGCGGTGTAGCTGACAATCTCATGCACAATGCGCATCCGGTAGTCCCAGGGGCTGATGCGTCCATAGATAGAGCGAGGCGAGGTCCAGACATTCAAACCGGCCTGACGGCACAGTTCGCGGATGCGAAAGAGATGCGATCCGTCACTGACGACCACTACATGCCGCCAGTTTTGTGTGCGTGCCAGCTCTGCCAGCACTTCCACCTGTTGTTCTGTGTCGATGGAGCGGGTCTCGGGAATGATCTGTTCGAAGGGAACACCCTCGGCCAACAGGTAATCCCGGCCGACTCCGCCCTCGGTCCGTCCGGAGTCCTTCTCTGTACCTCCGCCGAGTGTCACGATGACCGGAGCGATCTGTCTGCGATAGAGCGCCACAGCTTTATCCAACCGTGCGTGCAATACGGGGGAGGGCCGGCCGCCATACTCGGCCGCGCCAAACACCGCAATCGCATCTGCGGGTTGGGCCTGATCCTCCTGCGCGACCTGCACAATCTGGTGATAAACCCAGGCGCACCACGAGAGGGCCGCCAATAAAACCAAGAGCAGCAACCATCGCCAGAAGTGCCGTTTTCGCTCAGGCATGTGCTTCCATCATACGAAGCATGGCAAGTATCAGAGCATTTCTCCTGTTGCTGGGTATCCTGAAAGGGCGTGCAGCGGCGTTTTCATTGCGGAAAACGCCCGTAGATGCGGAAACCCTACACCACACATACAGGAGAAATGCTCTAACGATCAGGCCCGTTGCAATGCAAGCGCAATCTCGTGAGTCGGGATCGCGCCTTCACGCAAAATCATCCAGGATGAACCGCCGCCACTGAGATCGACAATGGTCGTCGGCAGGGTCCGGGACGTGGGTCCACCGTCAACAATCAGCGGAATCTGATCGCCGATCTGCTCCTGGACCCCGTTGGCATGCGTACATTCCGGGAGTCCCGACATGTTTGCCGCCGTTGCCGTAATCGGCAGGCCAAGCTTGGCAACCACTGCCCGCGGAATCGCTGCCTCCGGTACGCGTAGAGCGACGTTGCCCGTCTGGGCGGTAACGCGCAGAGGCAATTTGCCGCCGGCCTTCACAATGATGGTCAAGGGACCAGGCCAGAACTTCTCTGTCAAACGATCGAAGGCAGTATCGAGATCCCGCGCCAACTCATACGACTGCGACACCTCAGAAAGAAGCAGGCTCAACGGTTTGTACTTTGCGCGTTTCTTAATCTCGTAGATACGCTCAACGGCGCGAAGGTTAACGGGATCCACGGCAAGCCCGTAAAAGGTGTCGGTCGGCATACCGACCACATCGCCCTGATTCAGGCGTTCGGCAACATACGCCACCAGCTCCGGTTCCGGTTCATCCGGATGCATACGAACAACGTCAGCGCTCAATACGGTCCCTCTGAAACTCATTCAGAGTACAACAAGCACTGTTTTTGGTTGCCTATGAGTCATTGAAAACGGCATAGCCCTGACATTGCCACGGAGCAGTCCTTCGTCCCTTTCTGTTACCTCCGTAACCCATATGGCCTCTCACAAATCGGTTCTTCTCAAATGACTGCAACTATCCAGACAGGACTGTGTCTCGTTCTGTCAGGTCGGCTATCCCCGCTCCGGTGTTTCCCAACACGCCGGTTCAAGCTCGACCAGAAAGGGTCGGCATACGGTCTGGATAACATTTTTTCCGGGCGCTCTCTTGCTCTCTCCCTCATGTTTTTCTTCAGTGTTGCCGCTTTTGCGCAGCGCGGTCACCCCATTGGTGGGGGCGTAGGTCTCGGCGGTGGCGCGGGTGCCGGTGTCGGCGCAGCAGGCACTGGTCTGGGTACCGGCAATTTGGGCGCCGGTAGTGCTGGCGCTGGAACAGGCGCAGGGCTTGGCGCTAACGCTGGCGCCGGTCGCACCAACGTTGGCGTGAACGGAGCAACTTCCGCGAATGTCGGCGCCTCCAGGCAGTCCCCTGATAGTGTGCTGACCAATACACATCTCAACTCATCGCTCACCTCTGCCCTTGGCAACAGCGGTGTCTCGATCCCGAGCGGAAATCTTCAGACCGCCTGCTCAGGCTTCAGAGATCTCGGCAACTGCGTTGCTGCGATGCACGCTGCGCGGAATCTCAACATTCCCTTTGCCAGCCTGCAGTCACAGATGACAGGCTCGAACGCCGTCAGCCTCGGCAAGGCCATCAAGTCCACTGCAGCGGCGGGCACAGATGCGAAGGCGGAAGCGAAGAAAGCCACGAAGCAAGCCAACGCTGACATTCATGCCAGCGAGTCTGCGTCATCGACAACCACGGCTGACTCCAACATATAAGTCGCAAACTCCTCCGAAAATACGAAGAGACTCCCCGCATGGGAGTCTCTTCGTATTTAAAGGACCTCATCCTGTTTCAAAGGACCTCATCCTGTCTCAATGGCCTGCCGGCGCCTTTCCACCCGCCCTGAAATGCTTTGCGAGAAGCACTAACGGCGCAGCAAGAAGAGTGATCCAACCCATCAAGCGGAAGCAGTCCATGAAACCGAGCATGCGGGTATGCGCCTCAAACTGGGCATAGAGCTGCACGTATGCTCCGCGCGTGGCGTCGGCCACGCTGTAGCCATGGATCTGGAGGTAGCTTGAAACCTGCTTCACATTCTGCTGCAGCGCATCGCTGGATGAAGAGAAGTACGCTGACAAGCGATCTTCGTGAAAATTCTGCCGCCGCTCGCTCATCGTGGTGACAAAGGATACTCCGAAGCTCCCACCCCAGTTGCGGAAGAGATTCGTCAGGCTCGACGCCTTATTGTTTTGATCGGGCCTGAGCTGCGAGTACGCCAGCACCGTAAGCGGAACGAAGAGGAAGGCATATCCCAGTCCCTGATAGGCGCGGGCAAAGGCGTAATGGAAGTAGTCAGACTGCAGCGTCAGACGGCTGTAATAAAACATTGAGGCGGCAACGACAGTCAGGCTGGCGCCGATCATCATGCGCGGGTGCACAATCCCCCGCTGCACCAGTTGGGCCGCGACAGGGGCAAGAAATGTAATCACCAGAGCTCCCGGGCCAAGCACCAGGCCGGCGTCGAGCGCACGATATCCGTACAGGCTCTGCAGGATCTGCGGGATCATCGTTGTCGTCGCGAAGAGGCCTACACCGAAGATGAAGTAAAAGGCGCAGGCAATCGCAAAGTTCCGGTTTGCAAGCATACGGAACTCCACGATCGGGTCTGGGGTGCGCAGCTCCCACCAGATTGCGGTTCCCCAGCAAACTACGGCAATTGCAAACAGCCAGCTGATGGTCGTACTGCCAAACCAATCGTCAATCTGACCGCGGTCGAGCACAAGCTCAAGAGCAGCCGAGCCAATACCGATCAGCGCAATACCGACGCCATCGACCCTGCCACTGCCCTGCGCCTTCAACTTGCGGCGCTCCTCCTCAAAAGCTGGAGGATCGTGCACAAAACGCTCCGTAAGGAACAGGCTCAGAGCGCCGATAGGGATGTTGATGAAGAAGACCCAGCGCCAGTTGAAGTTGTCGGTGATCCAGCCACCGAGAACAGGACCGATCGCCGGCGCGGTGACGATGGCGACGGTATAAAGCGCAAAAGCGCTGGCCCGCTTAGCAGGCGGGAAGGTGTCGACCAGAATCGCCTGCTCCACCGGCGCGAGGCCCCCGCCTGCAATTCCCTGCAGCACACGCGCGATCAGAATCACGTTCAGGCTGGGCGCGATACCGCAGAAGAAGCTGGTGACGGTAAAGAGCGCTACGCAAAGCATGTAGTAGGTCTTGCGGCCGAAGACGCGGCTCAGCCAGGCCGACATCGGCAGAACGACAGCGTTGGCCACCAGGTAGGTCGTCAGAATCCAGGTCACCTCATCAAAGCTGCGACCTAGCCCTCCGGCGATATGCGGCAGAGCCACATTGGCAATGGAGGTATCCAGAAGCTCCATAAAGGTAGCGATGGTTACGGTCAGCGCCACCACCCACGGGTTCACCTGCCTTCGATTCTCTGCCACACCTGCATCCTTCTATGCGACCGTTCGGTCTCTTTTTACATCCAAAAATATGAGACCGAACGGTCTAGAGTAGAGATAAGCTGGAGCCGGGCAGGAGAAGGATTCAAATGAAAAAAGGCCAGCAGACGCGCGAACGCATCATTGCCCAGGCGGCCCCAGTATTCAACGCGTATGGCTACGAGGGGGCCACCATGTCACAACTCATGGAAGCCACCGGCCTGGAAAAGGGCGGCATCTATCGCCATTTCAGCAGCAAGGAAGAGCTTGCGATGGAGTCGTTCAAGTTCGCGTGGAATACGGTGCTGGAGGTACGCCTGCAAGGGCTGGATGCAGTGTCGACCGCACTCGGCAAACTACGCCACATCATCGACAACTTCGTCGAAGTAAGGTCTCCGGTTGCAGGAGGGTGCCCCCTGCTGAATACAGCCATGGACTGCGACGACGGCAACCCGGCGCTACGTCACCTCGCGAAGAAGACATTGCAAAATTGGCAGCAGCGCCTGATGAGGATTGTGGAGGATGGCATACGCACCGGGGAGATCGTGGGTACCGCTTCTCCGAAAATCACCGCAAACATCATCATCTCTACCCTGGAGGGCGCCGTGATGATTACCAGGCTGGAACACACTCTGGATGCGCTGCATGATGCTCGTACTGCCCTGTCGGCTCACCTGGAGACTCTTGCAGCAAAGCCCCGGAGGCACGCAAGGAGCTGATGTCTGTAGGTGGCAAGAGGAAGTTCCTCTGCCACCTACATCCGATTCAGTTGGCGGGCTGAAGCTCTACGTCGACAGCGAATGCATCCTCATCTTCGGCTACATAGCTTTCTTGTGGCTGCATTCCTACCAGGCCCACGATGACGAGAGCCAGGATCTGCGGCTCGATGGGCTGACGATAGTCCATCGACGCATGCGTCAGATAGTACGGAATCGGAAACAGCACTACGAGTGCGAGATACGGCATCACCGAGCGCCAGTCCTGCCGCAGCCAGCGGCGGATACCGCGTAGCATCAGCAGCGTAAGACCGGTGCAGAAGAACAAATTCGGGATGTCGAAGGGCTCACGCTTCAGATAACCACGATCGAAGCTCCAGAAGCTGGTCCAGTAACGCAGAGCCCTGCGCAGCGTTACAGCCGCGAAGTAGCGAGGATGCTGACGGACGAAACGTATGGAAAGATCTTGCTTTTCGGCCAGGTACGCCGTCTCTCCCATCTCGACCCACTTCTTCATCTCGTAGTCATTGCTGGCCGGATGCGCTGCAGGAGGATTCGTCACCGAAGTGTCTCCATGGTTGCCTGCATAGAACTCGAGCCAGAAACCGTCGCGCAAAGGCACAGCCGTATGCAGGACACGCTGGTTGCGGATCGACCATGGCAGGACAACGACGATCGTTGCCAGCACGGCAACAGCCATACGGCGGATCCACGGTCCACCGTCGCGGCGTACACGCCAGCCGGCAAATAGGAGCAGGAATGGAAGCGAGGTCAACACGGAAGGATTTGAAAGCAGCGTAACCCCGAAGAGCACACCGAAGGCAGCCCAGCCGATGGACCGGTGGGTACGGTGCAGCACCTGCGCCGCCCAGAAGCAGCAGGCAAAAAGCAGCGAAGTCAGAGCGTAGTCCCAGACCTGGGATGCGGAGAAGTAGATGGCGAAGGGATAGAGCGCCCAACCCCACGCTGCCCAGCGCGCCGCTCGCTGACCGGCGACATTACGAACACTAAAATAGACCGGAATACAGGTCAGCGCGGAGAAGAGACCGTTGATCGCCAGCAGCACATACGCAGCCTGCAGCGTATAGAGCCCGAACAAGCGAAAGACCCCGGTGGGTCCGGTCAATGGCAGGAAAGGCGCGCTGAAACCATGGCCGAAGAAGAGACTGCGGGCCACCCATCCCATTTCAGCGCCGAAATCGCCCTGATCGAGCGTTGGTTTGGCAATATCACCGGCGGCGAATATAGCAACGACCAGCCGAATTGCCAGAGCAAAGAAGACTATCGCTGGCAGGAGCCGGACCGGAGAATCGAAACTGTCCCGAAGACGGGAGAACCACGAAGAACGCTTCGTGTGCGTCACGAAAACTGTCGTCATGCCACCTCACTGGAGGTGCAGGACGTGGGGGATGTCGCCGTGCCGGAGCCGGCGAGTTTGTTTCCTTGCATGGAGCTCCTTCATGAGCTTCTTGGACGCGGTCTTTTTCTTTTTGAACTACAGGCGCTCAAAGAAAATCTCCGGGGGAGAGCGCCGTTATATACCGATGTCACGTCTAAAGTTGCCCTAGTTCCTCATCCCAAAGGCTTTAAAATGTTTAGAATCTGATGCCTTTCCTGATCACCAGCCGAACGAATCCCCGGTTAAAGCAGCTTCGAGCTGCCTTGGATGGACAGCTTCGGCTCTCCGATGGCTATATCGGCATTGAAGGCGAGCATCTGCTGGAAGAGGCCCTTCGCA
>JAEKKE010000415.1 GCA_019510535.1 Acidobacteriota bacterium | reverse complement strand
AACCCGCGAGATCGAATACATGGGCCAACTTTAGAGCATTTTTCCTGTTGCCATTCTTCGCCGCAATATCGGGACTTCAATCGCCCTTCGTACATCGTCAAAGGCGCGCCCAATACTAGCCTGAGACATCGCCCCAGGAACAGAACCGTACAGACAAAGAAGGCTTGAAAGCTCCCTCCATACGCGTCACACTTCAATCCTCTCAACAAAACCAAAAGCGCCCCTTCTCAGGGACGCTTTTCTGCTTTTACTTACTAAAATTTACCCGCGAAGCTTCGCCAACAGATCGGTTGGGTGCACGGGCTTTGCCAGGATCTCGAACTCGTGTCCCTGGCTCCGTGCCTTGTCCAGCAGATCGGCCGTGGCGGCCTGTCCGCTGAAGAGAAGAATCTTGCAATGAGGAAGACGCGTACGCGTCTCAATTGCAGCTTCAATGCCAGTCATCCCGGTCATAATGACATCACTGATCAGCATATCCGGGCGGAAGGAGTCCAACGCCTCCACGGCTTTTTCGCCGCTATAAACCGCTTTTGCTTCGAAACCTGCCTGGTTGAGAATGATCGCCAGCGTATTTGCGATCACCTGCTCATCGTCCGCTACCAGCACCTTGGCGCGTGGCTGATTCCCTGTGGTCTCTGTCATGGGGGTGATTCCTTACCTCAAAGTCGAAAAATTTCAACCGGCAGCTTGCACGAACGTATTATCCTGCGCGAAAGCGTCTGACGCGCCCGCTGAAACAATGATACGCTGTCCGCAGCGTCCCCGCTTGCAAGTTGTGAATTTTCAGCAACAAACGGCTTATCAAACCTCAACACTAAAAATCAAGAAGCATGCAGCCAGCCATCATTCGCGCCGAGCGCGTCGAGAAATATTATTCCCAACCGAGCGAGAACCGCATCCAGGTCATCTCGCCGACGGACCTCTCCATCGTCCAGGGAGAGATCATCGCCTTGCTTGGCCCTTCAGGCTCTGGCAAGTCGACCCTGCTGCGCATGCTCACCGGTCTTTCCACGCCTTCGGCGGGGCAAGTCTACTGGCACGAAGCACCGATCCAGAGCGCTAACGTAAATGTCAGTATCGTCTTTCAGTCGTTCGCACTCTTCCCATGGCTTACGGTTCTCGAAAACATCGAAGCGCCATTGAAAGCGCGTGGCGTCGATGCTGCGACACGCCGCAAGCGCTCCCTCAAGATCCTCGACACTGTTGGTCTCGACGGCTTCCAGGCAGCCTATCCCAAGGAGCTCTCGGGAGGCATGCGACAACGCGTCGGCTTTGCCCGTGCCCTGGTTGTTGAACCAGAGGTGCTGTTCATGGATGAGCCGTTCTCCGCGCTGGATGTCCTTACGGCGGAGAACCTGCGATCTGAGCTGCTAGAGCTGTGGCACAAGAGGACGATTCCGACGAAGTCTATCTTCATCGTGACCCACAACATCGAAGAGGCGGTGCTGTTGGCAGACCGCATCATCGTGCTTGGACGTAACCCGGGCCACATCCGTACGGACTTCCGCGTCAATCTGGCTCATCCTCGCGATCGTAAGGCGGCTGCCTTTACACAGCTCGTTGACTACATCTACAAGGTGCTTACGCAGCCTGAAGCGCCCGCGCCGGCCCTTCCGAATATCAACGGCCGCCGTGTTCGCGATCAACGCGAGATGAAGTACCAGATGTTGCCCCACGCACGGCCGGGCGGCATTGCAGGTCTGCTTGAGTTTCTGCTCGACCACGGCGGCAAATCAGATATTTATCGGCTGGCCGATGATCTTGCCTTCGAGATCGATGATCTGTTGCCCATTGTTGAAGCTGCATCGATTCTGAAGTTCCTCACCGTAACCGAAGGCGACGCCGCCATCACAGCGCTGGGCACCGAGTATGCCAACGCAGAGATCCTTCGCCAGAAGGAGATCTTCCGTGAGGCCGCAGTGAAGAATGTGCTGCTGCTGCGACAGATCGTTCGCGCACTGCAATCAAAGTCTGACCACACGGTGCCGGAAGACTTCTTCCATGACACGCTAGACGAAGTCTTCTCTGAAGAGGAGACCGTCCGTCAGTTGGAAACCGCAATCAACTGGGGCCGCTATGCGGAGATCTTCGACTTCGACTCAACGCGCCGCCGCTTTACTCTTCCCGAGTCGGCTCTTGCGGAGCCGGAGAGCACCTTCGCCGATGCTCCGGAGGTTGAGGAGGAAGAGAAAGACAAACAGGAGACCGGTCTATGATCCAGCTTCCTGCCGGCTTCCATCTGCGGCGCGACACTCTCGCTCGCTCTGTCGTTGTTCGCCGTAGCTGGCCGGTCTTCCTTGACCTCTGCGTCGCGGGTCTTCTGCTGGCTTGTTTTTATGCCGTCGTGCAGATTGCCCGTTACTGGAACTCGACTCCACGTACGGATTTCGCCATCTCCCTCTCGCCGCATGCATTGCCGATGTATGCGTTCTTCTCGATTGTGCGCATCGGCTTTGCGTATCTGCTGTCGCTCGCTTTCGCGCTGATCTACGGCTACATCGCCGCTTATACGCCTAGGCTTGAGGGCCTGATGCTGGCGTGCCTGGATATTCTGCAATCGATCCCGGTCCTCAGCTTCCTTCCTGGAGTCATGCTGGCGATGGTAGCTCTCGTCCCCGGCCATCAGCTCGGTATCGAGATGGGGGCCATAATCCTCATCTTCACGGGGCAGGCGTGGAACATTGCCTATAGCTTCTATGCATCGCTCAAGGCCATTCCGCGTGAGTTGACCGAGGCGGCGCGCATCTACAACTTTTCTCCGATACAGCGCTTCTTCCATTTGGAGCTTCCCTTTGCCACCATCGGTCTGATCTGGAACTCGATGGTGTCCGTCGCGGGAGGATGGTTCTTCCTGATGGCTTGCGAGATGTTCATCCTCGGCAGCCGCGACTTCCGTCTGCCAGGCCTTGGATCGTACCTGCAGACAGCGGCAGCGAATGGAGATTTCCGCGCCATCACCTATGGCCTGCTTACGATGATCGCCATCATCGTGGCCACCGATCAGCTTCTGTGGAGGCCGCTGATCGCATGGAGCGATAAGTTCAAGTTCGAGCAGACAGAGAGCTCGAACCGCGTCTCCTCGCCGCTCCTCCACCTGCTGCAACACTCCACTGCGATTAGTCACCTGCGGCAGCGTACGCTCCGCCCGGTCAGTGAGTTCTTCTATCGCACTTCGTACAAACGCCGTGCAATACAGCACCAACAACCCGCTTCGGACTCCACGGTGCAGAAGGTGCTCCGTTATGTCGCAGCCGGTTTGTTCATCGGCATCGTGCTATTCGCGGCGACCCATGCCATCGTCTTGTTACGAGAGGTACAGCCGCGACAGATTGGCATGATCTTCCTCGGCGCCGGAGCGACCTTCCTGCGGGTCTTTGCGGCGTTGCTGATCGGTTCCGCTTGGACCATCCCCGCTGGTGTGGCGATCGGCCTACATCCGCGCCTGGCACGCATCGCGCAGCCCCTGGCGCAGATCGCGGCCTCTGTACCGGCGACCGCTGTCTTCCCGGTGCTGCTGGTTGCGATCGTGAAGGCGGGCGGTGGACTCGGTATCGGATCGATCGCGCTGATGCTGCTGGGAACACAGTGGTACATCTTGTTCAACGTCATCGCCGGGGCGATCGCCATTCCCAGCGATCTGCGTGAGGTAGGCCGCCTGTTCCGTTTCTCGACAGTCGAAAAGTGGAAAGTGATTATTCTGCCGTCGATCTTCCCCTACCTGATCACCGGCCTGGTGACAGCATCCGGCGGCGCATGGAATGCGTCCATCGTGGCCGAGTACTTCCGGTTGAAGAATCAGACTTTGTCCACCTTCGGCCTGGGAGCACAGATCTCCGCGGCGACGGACGCCGGACAGTTCCCGGTTCTGCTGTGGGCTACGATCGTGATGGCATTGATTGTCGTGACCATCAACCGGCTGCTGTGGCGGCCGATCTATCGGATTGCGGAGACCCGCTACAAGCTCAGCGCCTAAAGCAGTTGCCAGTTAACAGTTTCCAGTTGACGAGGTACTGCATGGACGGTCTTGTGCATTCTGGACACCCACTCAGGCAACCCGACGCTGCATTGCTTGCCCAACTGGCAACTGGCAACTGGCACAACCCGACGCTGCATTGCTTGCCCAACTGGCTACTGGCAACTGGCAACTGGCAACAGGCAACTGGCAACTGGCAACTGGCAACTGGCAACTGGCAACTGGCAACTGGCAACTGGCAACTGGCAACTAGTTCGGGTACTTCACAGCACATCCATAGGGCCGGGTCGAGGTTACAGCAACCGGCTGACCCGCCATCGCCGCCGTCAGGGCATCGTTGAGATAGTTCTTTGCCCCTTTTAGCGTCGCCGGATCGGGTGATGGTTTATCGTCGATCGCTCCCGTGTATACGAGCTTCCCTTGGGGATTGATCACAAACATATGCGGTGTCGTCTTTGCCTCATACAGATGGCCGATAGAGCCCGATGGATCGAGAACAACTGCCGATGCAGCAACCTTCATCTTCCGGATGTAGTCATTCTCCTGTGCGGCGGTGACATACCCCTGCTCGCCAGGAGCCGAGGAGATAATGCTCAGCCAAACCACACCTTTGTCCGTCCACTGTTTCTGCAGCGATTCCATGTTGCCGCTCTCGTAGTGCTTTCTCTCGAACGGACATCCCTGGTTATGCCACTCCAGCACGACCCATTTGCCCTTGTACTGTGAGAGCGACTGGGTTTTGCCGTTAGAGTCCGTTCCCTTGAAGTCCGGAGCGGTCTCCCCGGGCTTCACAGCCATCGCAGGCAGTGTCATTCCCGCTGCCAGGCCCAGCACCGCTAGTCGACGAGCTATCATACGCACCTCCGCGTGCCCAATATTCTGCTCTGGGTGCGGCGGGTCGGGCAACCCCCCGTCCTAGTACACTGAAAGTATGGAGCTTACTGTTTACTCCGCCGGCTGGTGCCGGGACTGCCGCGAAGCCAAGCGCTTCCTCACCAAGCACAATATCCCCTTTACCGAGATCGACATCGAGAGCACGCCCGGAGCTTCTGACGAAGTGATCCGCCATGTCGGTAAACGCGCCATTCCGCAGTTCGTGCTCAATGGAAAATGGATTCAGCCCTATCGCCCAGGCGAAGGCTTCCTGCACGACGAGATGTCAGAGCTCTTCGGCGTTACAGGCTGACTTCGGCTTCTTTGCCGTCGTCGATCCATTCCACGCGGCAACTCTCGCAGTGCCAGCGGTCACTGGGGACAGGCACCGGAAAACCGAGCCAGAGCAGGAAATAACTCCAACCTTTGCGAATGCCGGGATGGGAGACATCCAGGGAGCCGCACTGCGGGCATCGAGGCTGCGGTTCGGGCTCTTCCCCATCCGCGACGTCCAGCTCTTCCGGAATGGGCGCAGCCAACAGCTCCCTCGCCCGCTCGAGGTCAGCAGGCGCCACCTGCAGACGAATCCAACCGATGAATTGCGAGTAGCCCCAATCCATCCGGACAAAGTTTTCGTCCTGCAGGAAACACTGGATACCATCGCTCTCCAGAAGGCTGCGCGCAATCATGGCCGCGGTCAGATCGCGGAACTTCTCGACATTTACCAGAGCTTCGGCCATGTGCTGCCCAATCTTACGCGAGGATCCCTCGCCCTACTGACCCATCTCAGTCCGAAGCTCACTTGCTCATGACCTTTTCCAGCGCCTGCTTGATCTGGGGGCCGACGCGATCCAACTCCAGGAGATGCCGATCGACAAGGCGCATGAGGATGCGCTCTACGCGCGGCGTAAACTTTAACACAACCCTGCGGGCATCAATCAGATCACGCT
>JAEKKE010000414.1 GCA_019510535.1 Acidobacteriota bacterium | reverse complement strand
TTGATCTGCTCCTGATCGAAGGGATAGAACTCCCAAACCTCGCCTTTGTCGGGGGAATGCAGCGTGACCAGGAACTCCGTAGGTGTCGCATTCACGGAGACCTTCGCGCCGTCCGGCAATGGCGTCGGCAGGCTCTTCAGCGCCGAACCGATCGCTCCCACCGGCTCTTCATCGGTCTTCTCCTCGGAGGGCTTAGCCGGCAGAACGTCCAGATCCATGCCCAGCACGGCCTTCCCCGGAAGGCAGACCTGCGCGCAGACCAGCCAATCCACCTTTGCTTCGATGTGGGCCTTACCAGGCTTCGCTTTCTCGGTCGCCTTCAGCGTGAACGGAAAGGTCACGCCCTCCTCGTATCCGAAGTCCATCAGCGGGCCCAGAGGCAGCCGCTGCGGAACCGGGAACTTCAGGTCGGTGGCGGAGATGCCGGCCGGCATGGCCCACTTCGCATGAGGAGGCTCGCCAGAATCTCCGGCGTTCAGCCAGTAGACATGCCAGCCCTCTTCAAGAGTGAAGACCAGACCGGCGTTGAACTCACCGCTCGGATAGACATAGGGGTGCTGGGTGACCAGCTCCACCGTAAGGTGCTGTGCTTTTAGCGGCCCAGGGGTCTTACCGTCGCCCACGGGCTCAATCTGCGCGTATCCAGACGCGCACACCACTGCCCATAGGGCGAGCAACCGGCCGAGCCATTTCATATTCATCTATTGTAGGACTCTCCCGAAACGAGAAGGGTTACGTAGCGCGCCGCCGGTGCTCCACCATGATGCAGCGGTCCATAACCACCCGGATTCCGCCTTCCTCGGCCTTTGCTGCCGCATCGAGATGCACGATTCCCTGCTGTACCCACAGGTTCGTCAATCCGAGCTCCAGCATCTCGTCGACGATACCGGGGATGAAACTGGGGACACGAAAGACGTTCACGACCTTCGGTTTGCCCTCGGCCGCCACCAGGTCTGTCAGGCTGGGGTAGCTCTTCTCTCCGAGAACAGAGTGGATACCGGGGTTCACCGGCAGGATCCGGAAACCGGCTCGCTGCATGTATTCGGAGACATAGTGGCTGGGCTTCGCCGGATTGTCACTCAAGCCGACGACCGCAATCGTCTTCGCCTCCAGCATTCCGCGCACGACCTCTGGCTCGTTCATCCCCGCTCTCCTGTCACTTCCAGATTCCCAGCAGCCGCCGCAGCATAATCAACTCGCCCACATGGTATGCGGAGTGGTCTGCGACCAGCAGAACCTCCCGGAGGAGGTTCTGTCCCTGACCCCAGGCAAACGGAGTATGCAGATCGCCTTTTTCGACGAGCTTCTCGAACTCACTCAGATCTTCTTTAATCGCGGCGATACTCTCTTCCCAGGCCTTCGCCGAGGGCGGCTCGGCCTCCTTCGGCCAGTACCCCTCCGGCCACTTCAGTTCCTCGTAGCGGCCGTCTTCATTGGTGCTGAATTCAAGGATGTCCCGCTGTGCGATCCGCAGGTGTTCCAGTAACTGCCAGGCGGAGTACGGCAGCCCCTCCGGGACGATACCGCGTTTCGCCGCAGGAAAGTCTGCAACGGCATCGTCAAAAGTTGCGTGCGCCTGTGCTTCTTTCAGAAGCGCCAGGAGCTGTTTCCGGAGGTCCTTGTCCGCATTCACAGGGTCCGCATTCACAGGGTCCGCATTCACAGTCGCCATGGTGAGTGTTGGATGCGCGAAATCTTGCCCAGTTGCTCCAGATTTTCCCCACCAAAAGCAAAGAGCCTGCGTAACGCAGGCTCTTCTGCCAGGGTGGGCCCTACAGATCGTCGTCGTCCGTAATCGGCACCGGGATGCCACCCTCGCGGCGCATCTTCAAATAACCCGCAATAAAGATTTCCAGGTCGCCATCCAGCACCGAGTCCACATCGCCGGTCTCCACACGCGTACGCAGGTCCTTGGCAATGCGATAGGGCTGCAGCACGTAGTTGCGGATCTGCGAACCGAAGTTGATATCCAGCTTCGAGTCCTCAAGCTTCTTGCTCGCCGCTTTTTTCTTGTCCAGCTCGAACTCATACAACCGTGACCGCAGCATCTTCATCGCCTTTTCGCGGTTCTTATGCTGCGAACGCTCGTTCTGGCAGGCGGCGACGATTCCAGTGGGAATGTGCGTGATGCGCACAGCCGAGTCGGTCGTATTGACGTGCTGGCCGCCCTTGCCGCCGGAGCGGTAGGTATCCGTGCGAATCTCGTCCGGCTTGATGTCAATAACGATCGAGTCATCGATCTCCGGCGAGACGAAGACGCTGGCAAATGAGGTGTGGCGGCGCTTTGCCGAATCGAAGGGAGAGATACGCACCAGGCGATGGACACCCGTCTCTCCGCTCAGCAAACCGAAGGCATATTCGCCCGTCAGGGTAAAGGTCGCGGACTTGATACCCGCCTCGTCACCATCCTGCAGTTCGTTGATCTCGGTCTTGAAGCCCTGCCGCTCTGCCCAGCGCAGATACATGCGCAGCAGCATCTCTGCCCAATCCTGGCTCTCGGTACCGCCGGCTCCCGGATGGACAGTGACGATCGCATTCAGAGGATCGGTCTCGCCGCCTAGCAGGGTCTTGGTCTCGAGCTTTTCGGCAAATTCCGTCAGGCCGTCGACCTCGCGCTTCAGATCCGCAAGCAGCGATTCCTCCTCGCCGCCTTCCTTGACAAGCTCGAAGTAGGCCTCGATGTCGCCCGCCCGGCGCGCCAGTTCCTCATCATCGGCCAGCAGCCCCTCAAGCCGCTTGCGCTCGCGCATCAGCGGCTGTGACTTCGCCGCATCCGCCCAGACCGCCGGATCGGCTACTTTTTCTTCAATGTCAGACAGTTCGCGCCGCAAACGTGCGGCGTCAAAGATACTCCCGCAGGTCGCGCACCTTCTCACGCACCGGGGAGTAAGCAAACTCTAGATCAGCAAGCATGCCGTTATTCTAATGCGCCGGGGGCGGTTGTGCCGGAGGCAGTTGCGCCGGAGGCAGTTTGCTTCACCCGTAACGCACCATATGCAAGCAAGGTAGCCACCACCAGAGAACATCCGTAGGCGAATACATCGCCAAACTGCGTATAGAAGGTCATCTCGTCCGCATAATCGAAGCCCACGGCAATCGTCGTATGTGCCGCGGGGCCTGTTCGCGAAGGTGGCCGTAGGGATCGATGGCGCCTGTCACACCCGTGTTGGTATCGCGCAGCACCCACCGGCGATTCTCAATGGCCCGCATCCGGGCCATGTTCAGGTGTTGCCACGGAGCGCTGGTATCTCCGTACCATCCGTCGTTGGAGATATTGACCAGCACCTCGGCGCCACCCTTCACGAACTGCCGTACCTCATCCGCGAAGATAGACTCATAGCAAATAAACGTGCCGTAGCCATGGCCATCAGGACGGAAGACGGTTCGGAAGTGCCCAGGATCAGAGCGCCCAACCTCCGCGACAAGGCCACCCGCAAACTGGAAGAGAGACGGAAACGGAAGATACTCTCCAAACGGAACGAGATGAACCTTGTCGTAATGACCGCGATAGCTTCCATCGGCAGCAAAGAGCGCCGCGGAGTTATACGCCTTGTAGCCGCCAGGCACCGAGCTGTCGATCTCGACCCCTTCCGCACCGATGATGGCAGCGCTGTTCGTCGCTTGCGCCATGGCGCCGATCATTTGGCGGAACTTAGGATCGTTTGTGGCGAATGGTGCAGGTGACTCGGGCCAGATGATGACCTGTGGACGCAGATCGGCCTTGCCAAGTGACTGCTGTACAAACGCAGTCAGCAGCGAGTCGGCATCGCCATTCCGTGGAGCCTCCGGACCGGATTCCGACAGGTTTCCCTGCAACAAAATGGCGTGCTGCTTCGCCTGCGGAAGAGAGTGCAGATGACCTTCGTCGCCCTTCTCTTTCACCCATCCGCCTACCTGCAACGCAATTGCGAGAGACACACCTGCGACGACCGGCTTCCAGGAATTTTTTTCCAATATCCACCAGGAGGCCACCAGGGCATTCACAGCCGCGATAATGAAGCTCATCGCATAGACTCCGCCCCATGGACCAAGCAGTGTCAGCAAAGGATTGTCGACCTGCGCAACACCTAACTGGTCCCAGGGAAAGCTTGTAATACGGGCTCGCGCCAACTCTACCGCTACCCATACAAATGGCGCGGCAAGAAGTACGTAGCCGGCACTCCAGAAACGGCGCAGAAAGCCGATCAGTACGCCGAAGAGCGCATGATACAGCCCCAGGTAAAGTGCAAAGAGCAGCAGGATGCCAAAGCCAGCGGGTTTACTCATGCCGCCGTAGAGATACATCGTCGGCATGACCCAGTAACAACTCCCCAGGTACCAAAGGATCCCGCAGCCATATCCAAGGACACCAAACTCTCGCATCTTCAGCAGCTTGGCATCGAGCAACGCTACCAGTAGCGGAGTCAGCGCCAGCCAGCACAACACAGCTCGCCATGCGGGCACAGGACCGGCCATCGGAAAGATGAGCACCTGCAATACGCCCGACACAAGTGCGAGCATCCATCTCCGCCTCGAAACTGCCTGCATGCATCCTCCGCTCGGGAAAGTCTAACAACCATACAGGCGTACAATGGTGTTCGTGGTCGACCTGTTCATTCACGGACTCTCGCATCTACTTGTGCCGATGTTCTTCTTCGGCCTTGTTGGTTCAGCCTTCGTCGTTGTCATCAGTTCTGCGCACGATCTGCTGGAAGTCTTCACTCCCGATGAAGAACCGAACGAAGCGGAGCTATAGCGTCACCCATTGACCTTGCCCAACCACAGGTCTAGACTCTTCGATGGGCGTCAGTTTCGTTGAAGGACGGATTGTAAAGTCCTCAAAAGGCGCTACCATTAAGATGGCCTCTAAACCCACGGTCACCGTTCCGCAACCGAACCGAGTTCGGCTCGTCGTAGCCTCCTCGGTTATGCTCACCTTCATTTCCTTCTGGCGAGCCGCCGCCATCGTTCTGAACGACCTTGGATCGTCGGCCTTCTACGCCGGAGGCATCTCAGAAGAGGCTGTTGGCAAATCTGCGCCATGGTTCATCATCGGCGTGATGCTCTTCTCCTATGCGGTGCGCTCGGTCTACGTCGAGAGCTGTTCGATGTTTACCCGAGGCGGCGTCTACCGCATCGTGAAGGAAGCACTCGGCTCCACCTTCGCCAAGGTTTCGGTCTCAGCGCTGATGTTCGACTACGTACTGACCGGACCGATCTCGGGCGTGTCTGCCGGTCAATACATCGTCGGCATGATGAACGATCTGGCCAGATTGTGTGTCGAGAAATATCACTGGCCAACGTGGGCAGCGCCTCAACTGAACGTCAACTATGCCTCCGCCGCCTTTGCCGTAGTCATCACGATTTATTTCTGGTGGCAGAACATCAAGGGCATCGAGGAGTCCAGCGAAAAAGCTCTGACGATCATGAAGATCACCACGGTGATGGTGATCCTTCTTCTGGCATGGGGCACACTGACCGCCGTCCATCGCGGAGCCCATCTTCCACCGTTCCCCACCCCTTCGAGCCTCAAATTCTCTCCCGCAGCGCTCGGCTTCCTCAAAGGTACCCATTTCGCCCAGACCCTTGGTCTCTTCGGCATCCTGATGGCCTTCGGCCACTCCGTGCTGGCCATGTCCGGCGAGGAATCGCTCGCACAAGTCAACCGCGAGATCGAGCACCCGAAGCTCAAGAACCTGAAGCGCGCGGCGATGGTGATCGCCATCTACAGCCTGCTCTTCACGGGCATTGGATCGATGCTTGCGGTCATGATCATTCCGGATGACGTTCGCGTCTCCGTCTACCGGGACAACCTCATCGCCGGTATGGCGATGTACATGGCGGGCCCGGAGTTTTTGCGCCTGGCCTTCCGCGCCTTTGTCGTCATCGTCGGCTTCCTGATCCTCGGCGGAGCAGTCAACACCGCCATCGTTGGCTCGACCGGTGTGTTGATGCGCGTCGCTGAAGACGGAGTTCTTACCGACTGGTTCCGCAAACCACACAGAAGATTCGGAACCAGCCACCGCATCGTGAATCTGGTTACCGGCATGCAATTGCTGGTGATTGTCATCACGCGCGGCGACGTCATTCTGATTGGCGAAGCGTATGCCTTCGGCGTGATCTGGTCGTTCACCTTCAATGCCCTGGCCATGCTGGTGCTGCGCTATCGTTTCCGCGGGGAACGTGGCGCGAAGGTGCCGTTGAATCTGCACATCGGCCGCACCGAGATTCCGGTCGGCCTGACCAGCGTCTTCTGTGTGTTGCTGACCACGGCGATAGTAAATCTCTTTACCAAGTCAGTCGCGACCGTCTCCGGCATCATCTTCGCCGTCGTCTTCTTCATCATCTTTTCGCTCTCAGAGCGGGATAACAAGCGCCGCCATGCGCTCGCAGAGCGTCAGATGAAGGAGCACTTCCAACTCGAGCACTCCGATGACATCGGTGCGGAAGAGCTGAAGATCCGTCCCGGTTGCGTTCTGGTTACCATGCGCGATGCGGCGAACCCTTTCGCCTTGAAGTGGGCGCTGGCACGCACGGATACCGATGAACAGGATGTTGTCGTACTCGCCGCTCGAATGATGGGCGTGGGTGGTCCAGAGTATGTCGACGCCAGTGAACAGCTCTTCTCTGAACATGAACAGATGCTGTTTACCAAGGCGGTCTCCGTCGCAGAAGGCTTTGGCAAACATATCTCACTACTTGTTGTACCAGCCGGCGACATCTTTGCAGCGATCGTCAAGACGGCTACCTCACTGGAAGCTGCTGCCGTGGTCTCCGGCCTCTCCAGCAAGCTCACCGCGCAGGAGCAGGCCTATCACGTCGGCCAAGCGTGGGAGACTCTTCCTGAGCCGAAGCGGCAGTTCACGTTCTACGTAGTGCCGCAGCAGGGCGAGGCCGAAAGCTTTCATATCGGGCCGCATGCACCCACTATTCCTGCGGAAGATGTCCAGTTGGTTCATCGCCTCTGGTTGAATCTCCGCCGCAATCCCAACATGCAGCATCTGCATCACAGCGACATCGTGACGTATGCGTTAACACGGCTATCCTCGGAATATTCCAAGGATCGCGATGCGGTCGTGCATGGCCTGCAGGAATGCATCGAACATACACAGCACCATCAGGCTCTGGGCTCTCCTGCTCGTTACGACTCGGTGGAAGGGGCCGGCCCGGGGCTGTCTTTACAGTCTCCTAAACCAACTCCTGCAACAACTACCAAGTAACTGAGGTACAATTTCAGGAATTTGCAGGTATATTATCTGCTGGGTGTCCTTGTTACTTAGAAGATTTCATTGATCCGCGGATCCTTGCACGCTCAGAGTTATTCTGGATCCCCCA
>JAEKKE010000413.1 GCA_019510535.1 Acidobacteriota bacterium | reverse complement strand
CATCTCACGGCGGACCGGGCAGGGAACAGTAACGTTCTCGCTAGTTGGAAGACGTGCGGTATGCCAGAACTACGAGCTGCGAGGCGCTGCCATTCATACTGTTCGACTGCAGCAGAACTTCAAAGCAGGGAATCGATTCGCAGAGACTTCTGCGGCTACTCATCATTGCATGTCGATCGAGATGACAATCTATGCGAATGCCTCTAAAACACCGTGGTGCCAGGTAAACATTACCGAGCTGTTCTGAGCGTAACGTCGTTCCTCCATCAATCGATTCCGAGCTGGCCCGCAGAAGATGCGGCCAACTTATTTCTGCTGTTTGCGGCTCTAGGTTCCCTCGACGTGCGAGCAGTGGTTGGAAGCAAGCTTCCAGTCGCCGGATTGATTGATCCATGTGTCGCTGCAAATAACCGTGCGAGCACGGTGCGTGCCGTTGATGGTGGCGTCGTAGGTGAACTTATAGTGTGCGACTGCGGTGTTGGGTCCGAAGTTCGTTACCTTCACATCGCTGACCTCGCCTTTAGTGAACTTGATGGACTTGTCCTGTATTTGCTTGATGGCCTCGTCCTTGGTCGCCCAGTCACCCCAGCTGTATCCCTCGACATAGCCGTCAGCCAAGTGCTGCTGATACCACGCGGCATCGCTATTCATTTGCGCGTCGTGCATGTCTTTTTCGAGTTGCTGGATGTTGGCGGACGCCCCGCCGCCGCCGCCCTGCGCGAACATTGTGATGGCCACCGCCAAGCAGCACACTGCCAGGAACGCAAACGTGATTTTCCGATTCATCGCTGTCTCTCCCTCTTAGTTCGAGATATCCCCGCAGTCGGCCCGGGATGATGCCATCACGAACTTTACCGTGCGGCGCCGCCTTCTTTGAAAGGTGGGGCTTGCTTTTACCATGTCATGAGTATTTTGTCAATAAAAGTATGGCGACATGACTCGTAATGCCGGCGACTTAGCTAAAAAACTGGGATCGCGAGATAGCAATTGACATTCAATCGCAATCCACTACCATATGGTTGTGGATTGCTTGGATGCAACATTCGCGGCCTTGTCTGATCCAACCCGGCGGGCGATGGTCGAGAGACTCTCCCGCGGGCCTGCCTCTGTGCATGGCTTGACGGAGCGGTTTGCCCTCTCGCAGCAGATGATTTCAAAACATATTGCGTGCCTGGTGCGGGCGCGGATTGTAGTCAAGACGAAGCGTGGACGAGAGAGTATTTGTACGCTCAGGCCAGAGGCGATCAAGACCGTCAGCGACTGGGCGATCAGCTATCGCCAGTTCTGGGAAGAGAGTTTCGAAAAGCTGGATGCGGTTGTAAATCGAATGAAAGCGGAGATCAGAGATGACAAAAAATACGGTCAATGAGACGGAGCGGATGGTTGTCACCAGGGTTTTTGATGCCCCACGCGAACTGGTTTGGGAAGCGTGGACGAACCCGAAATATGTGATGGAGTGGTGGGGGCCGAAGGGATTTACTGCGCCTTTCTGTGAGATAGATTTTCGCGTTGGAGGGAAATTTCTCTGCTGCATGAGAGCGCCGGACGGGCAGGAATTCTGGAACGGTGGTGAATACCATGAGATTGTTCCGCACGAGAAGATCGTCTCGTCCATGTACTTTTCCGACTCGAAGGGAAACAGGGTTGACCCTGCGCATTATGGAATGGAACATGAGGCCATAGACGGCCTGCACGACGTGATTCTTTTTGAGGACATTGGAAACGGCCAGACGAAACTCACCTTCATCGGAAATGAGACCATGCAGAATGCACTCGAGAGCGGTCAGCTGGAGGGCTGGAATCAGATACTCGATAAGGTCGCTGCAGTTGTTGAGGGGCTGGCGCAGGCGAAATAAGATGCTGAAGCCTTCGATGATCGAGTGCGGGAGTTACTGAACGGAAAGTAGAGGCAGGCTAGAGCATTTTCTCTGTAGGTGTAATGGAAAGCTTCTGCATCCATAGGCGTTTTCCGTAATGAAAACGCCTATGGATACCCATCGCGGAGACTCCGGTTAAGGGCGACAGCGGAGGCTCGGTTCTAGCCTGCTTCTCTTGGTAAAACCGGTCTTCCACTTCTTCAAAGCCGAAAGACCTTCAATGAAAGCAATTCCAAGGATGCGTAAGGATTACTTCTTCTGCTGCCCGCGGCAGATGAGGGTGGCGGTATACGCGGCTCCAAAGCCGTTATCGATGTTGACGACGGTGGTGTTTGGCGAGCAGGAGTTCAGCATGGAGAGCAGCGCCGTGATGCCGTGGAAGGCGACACCATAACCAACGCTGGTGGGGACAGCGATGACCGGCACGCCCACCATACCGCCGAGAACGCTGGGCAAGGCGCCCTCCATACCGGCGCAGGCAATAACAACGTCGGCTGTCTGCAGCAGGGGGCGCTGCGCCAGTAGGCGGTGAATGCCGGCGACGCCGACGTCGGTGATGCATATAACGTTGCCGCCGAAGAGATCCGCGGTGATGGCGGCCTCTTCTGCAACCGGAAGGTCGCTGGTTCCTGCGCAGACGACGGCGATGGTGCCCTCGTGACGTGGCTGCTGGGTCTGCCGCAGGGTAATGCACTGGGCAAGAGCGTGATATTCGGCGCCAGGAACCAGTGTCTGCACTGCTGCGAAATGTGCAGCATCTGCCTTGGTCGCGAGCACGTTCACGCCCGAAGCGGCAATTCGTTGAAAGATCCCAGCGGTCTGTTCCGGCGTCTTGCCGGCCGCATAGATCACTTCAGGAAGGCCCGAGCGCAGAGTGCGATGATGATCGATTTTGGCGAAGCCGGTGTCTTCGAAGGGAAGGTGCGTCAGCGTGTCGGCAGCCTGTTCGCTGGAGATGGCGCCGGTGCGGAGCTGTTCGAGAAGTTGCAGCAGAGATTCGCGATGCATGTGTGTTTCCAGGTGCCTTCAACATTTGCGGCGCATAGGGCAACCGCATTCATAGAAAAAGGCGTTATCGGTTGCCGTTGAAGTTCGCTGTCAGAGTCTCAATGGGCAGAATGGCGTTCATGCTGCCGCTGCGGTAACCCTGCGTATCGAGGGTCACGTACTGGAAACCTGTGGCGCGGACAGCAGCGGTGATGCTGTCGAGCGCTTCCATCGATAGGGCGCGTGGAAGTTCTTCGCGGGCGATCTCGACGCGGGCGAGTGTGCCATGGTGCCGCACACGCACCTGCAGGAAGCCAAGGGCATTGAGCGCGTCCTCTGCGGCTTCCACCTGGGCTAGAGCCTCCGGTGTAACTTCGCGGCCGTATTCCAGGCGCGAGGAGAGACAGGCCGAAGCGGGCTTATCCCATACGGTGAGATTGGCGTTGCGAGCCAGGGTGCGGATCTCCTGCTTGCCAAGCTGCGCAGCCGCCAGCGGAGCCGTGGCGTGGTGCAGGGTTGCGGCACGCTGGCCGGGGCGGAAATCGCCGTTGTCATCAAGGTTGCGGCCGTAGGCGATGGTAGCGATGCCAAGCTCCTGGCTGAGTGCCTCCATGGCGTGGAAGAGCTCGTCCTTGCAGTGGAAGCAGCGCTGGCTGTCATTACGGACGTAGTCCGGCTTCTCCATCTCGCGGGTGTTGATGACGCGGAGAGGAATGCTGTGCTGCTGTGCGAAGTCGATAGCCGCAGAGAGATGCTTGCGTGGCAGGCTGGGCGAGTCCGCAATGACGGCCTGCATGCGGTCGCCGAGGACCTGGTAAGCCTCCCATGCCAGATAGGCTGAGTCCACTCCGCCGGAGTAGGCCACGAGCAGATGTTCGCTCGTGGCCAGCTCCCGGCGCAGGGTTTCGCGTTTTGCTGCAAGAGTGTCCATTACAGGTTCTTGCCGTAGTCCAGCCGGTTGGGGTTGTGCAGCTTCTCCGCGGTTGCCCACAGGCCTGCCGAAGGCGTGCTGATATAGAAGACCTCCTCACCATCAGGCATGGTGTTCCAGCCTTCTTTCATGACGGCGGGGTCATAGCGCTTCTGCATCTCAGCACAGTCGGCGTAGTTGTAGCCAACCTGCTCGATCTCTTCCTTGCTGAGATGGCCGGGAGCTCTCCTGCATATCGGCCTCGGTCTTGTAGAGCGAAAGCGTGCGCGGCGTTCCCTTGTAGCCATACTTGCGGATCAGGGCATCGACCTCGGGCTGTTCGCCAAAGCGCTCCACGCCGGGGGCGATGATCAGCAGCTCGCCGCCGTCGGCGATGGCCATGCGGGTACGGTAAACAGCTTTGTTGGCGACCCAGGTCGCGCGGAACTCGTCCGCCTGCATCACGGCAACAACCTTCTTGATCGGCTTGTCGAAGACAGTGATGTTCTGCTCGCGGCTCTTGCGGGCGGCCTGCAGATAGGTGTCGAGATCGTCGCCGACGAAGATGCCGCTCGTGACCAGCTTATTGTTGGCGTCGCGCTGCATCACGATCTGTAGATAGACATCCGGCAGATGCTTCAGCAGATTCTCTTCCGCCCAGTTATAGGTGGCGCGCAGAGGGGTGATCAGGCAGGTTGTTCTCAATGCCGTAGACGGCGGCGGCGATGTGCGAGGCGCAGATGGTCTCCTTGCCGCCAAGGCCGATGAAGTAGTTCTTGTTGTGGTTGGCGAAGCCCAGCACTTCATGCGGCACCACGTGGCCGACGTTGATGATGAGGTCCCACTGCTGATCCATCAGGACAGAGTTCAGGTCGACGGGAATCTCCCAGTCAGCGGCGCCCTGTGTGGTCTCCTTCACCAGCGAGGCTGGGATGGTGCCGATGTGGGTGACTCCATTGCGCCAGTCATGGGGAAGGATGCGCTCATGCGGAATATCGCCGAACATCCATTTGTTCTCGGCTTCGGTGTGGGGAATGTGCTGGCCGAGCGTGGGAATCACCAGGACATGAGCGTCGGGAAGCGCCTTGTAGAGCAGCTCCGTGATCTTGCCGGCGCCGGAGTGGGCACGGGTGAGATCCGGGGGAAGCAGCAGAACGCGCTTCAGGTCCTTGTTGATGCGCGTGCGAGCTTCGGTGAGAAGGCGGTCAACGGCGGATTGGATCTGCGCTTCGGTGAGGGCGTCGCCCTCAATGGAAAACCACGGCATGGGTAGTTTCGTCTCCTCTGGGGCGGCGATGCGCCTGCCTCAATGATTTTAAGGATGTCATAGTTGTCTGACCAATTTCAAGAATTGGTCAGGCAGGTTTCGAAGGAATGGGTTTTCGGGCTGATTTTTTAGGACGGGCGGTCTTTTCCGGTTGCCCGGCGAGGATGTCTTCCACGTGGCGCAGGTGGTTGCGCATGGCGGCGCGGGCTGCCTGCGGATCACGTGCTTTGATGGCTGTAAAAATGGCCTGGTGGTCGCGCAGCGTCATCTTCTGATGATGCTGCAGTCCCGCGAGGTGCGAAAGCGAGTGGAAGATGGGGGAGAAGATGCCTGCCCACAGGCTATCCACAATGCTGGCGAGGACGTTGTTACGCGCCGCTTCGGCGATCGCGACGTGGAAGTGGCGGTCGGTGATCTGTGCATTTTGCCCGGCCGCATCGAGCGCCTTCATCTCCTGAATGGTGGCCTCAATCTGTTTGAGCTGTTCGGCAGAGGCGTTGAGCGCCGCATCGGCGGCGATCTCGCCCTCGATTAAAAGACGGGCTCGCAGCAGCTCGAATGGTCCCGGACCTGCATCGAGCAGCAATGGAACCTGATGCGGCGCCTGGCGAATATAAGCGCCGGAGCCGACACGGATCTCGAGCTGTCCCGCGATCTCCAGGGCGATCATCGCCTCGCGGATCGTCGGCCGGGAGACGTTGAGTTTGCGGGCAAGGTCTTTTTCCGAGGGTAGACGTTGCCCTGGCTCAAGACGGTGCTCACGGATGTAGGCGGAGATCTGTTCTGCTACGCGCTGATAGAGCCGCGGTGTGGGATGGCTGTTGGAGGACATGCTTCGCCACCATGGTACGCGACGGATGAAGGGAAACGTTTTTCTTGCACTTTGATCGATTTTCGCGGAACCGATCAGGCGATTTGGACGTATGCTCATTTTGGAGATACTTCCGCCCTTCTTCATGCAGTCTATGCCGGTCGTCGATGACCGCAGGAAGATCTCACGTCCCCCTTTCGGTTGCAGTGTTCAGGCGCTCTTTCAGGAGCGGAGATGCGTATGTGTCATGGCGCACATGCTGCCCCTTTGTCTGCGCGCCCTTATTTCTACTTTGTCAGGAGTTTCCCTTCGATGAAACACGTTGTTATCGCTGCTACACCCGTTGCAGGTCATTTCAACCCCATGATGGCGGTGGCTCAGCATCTGGCTGCCAATGGATATCGCATTACCGTACTGACGGGTGAGATCTACCGTGATTGTGTCGAGACAGCCGGTCTCGGCTATGTGCCGCTTGCCGGAGCGGCGAACTATGACATGCGCTACCAGGATGTTTACTTTCCTGAACGCAGCAGCGTCGAGCCTGGTCTGCCGCAGATCACCTATGACATGCAACATGTCTTCGGAGACGCCATTCCGGAACAGTACGGCGCGTTGCAGCGCCTGGTGGATACTGAAGGCGTCGATGCCGTGTTGGCGGACCTGCTGTTCATGGGCATCCTTCCCATGTCGATGAAGTCACGCGCCGAGCGTCCCGCAATCATCTCCTGCGGCATTGTGCCCTGCATGTGTCGTAATGCCGAGGTCTCTCCGTTCACTGGGCATGACAGCTCTCCTGAGGGACTGCTGCGTAATGCGGAACACAACGCTCAGATCGCGGCTGCGCTTCAGCCGGCAACTGATTATGTGAGCGACAAGATCGAAGCATGCTGTGGCGAACGTCTGGAGACCTTCCTCTTCGATGAACTGTACGAGCGCCCCGACCTGTTTCTGCAGTTCACTACTCCGGCATTTGAGTTTCCGATGAAAGAGCTGCCACACAATATGGCCTTTGTCGGGCCTATGATTCCGAAACACGACGATGTGGAGGCTCCTTCGTGGATTCAGGCTCTCGATCCCGCGAAACCGGTAGTGTTTGTGACGCAGGGCACAATCGCCAACTATGACTTCAACCAGTTACTCCAACCCGCACTGGATGGTCTGGCTGACGAGCCGGTGCAGGTCGTCGCAACTGCTGGCGCCGCCGATGCGAGCGGGGTGCGCATTCCAGCGAATGCCCGGCTGGAAAGCTATCTGTCGTACGCGGCCATTCTGCCGAAGACGGCCGTCTTTGTGACCAATGGAGGGTACAACGGCGTACAGATGGCCTTACGTGCGGGTGTGCCGATCGTGAGTGCCGGTGCTTCGGAAGATAAGCCCTTCGTCTCTGCGCGTGTGGCATGGAGTGGCTGCGGTGTCGACCTCAGGACCGGGACGCCGACAGCGGCGATGAGTTGTGCATATGAAGGATGCGACGCGTTGCGCAACACCCTGTTGGCGATTGAGCCCTTTATCAACAGCAGCGTCATTGCGGAAGAAGAGCTGGCGAGCGTCTAGCCCTGCAGTCACACAAGATGCCCCGCATCTGTAATGTCGGGTGCGGGGCATCTTCGTTTCGGCATTGATGCAGGGCACTAGAGCATTTTCCCTGTTGCTGGTAGCCCGGAAGGGGTGTGCAGCGGCGTTTTCATTGCGGAAACGCCCATCGATGCGGGAGCCTACTCTACACCTACAGGGAAAATGCTCTATCGCCGATAGAGCATTTCTCCTAAGAGGGTAGTGCGGAGTTTTGACTGCTTGCGCCGTTTTCCTGCGAAGAAAACGGCATTCGCGGAATTATCCAGAGCTATGGCATTAGGAGAATTGCTCTACAGGTTAGTTGCAAAGCTCTAATGGCAGCGAGTGACGTATCTCCCGGAGCAGCTCTGCGGGGTGGATTGGTTTGTGCAGCAGCTCGAAGTCGTAGCCCCGATTTCGAGCTGACTCCAGAAGGTCCACGGTGCCGGCTTGACCAGAGAAGAGCAGCACCTTGCATGGCGTGATCTTTTTCATAGCGATGGCGAGCTCGATGCCCGAGAGATAGGGCATCATGACATCGCTGAGAAGCAGATCGGGTGGTGTGATGAGGGCCATCTCCAGCGCGCGACGTGGATCGTTGAAGTCGCAGGCAGAAAAGCCCTCTTGCTTGAGAATCGTCGCAAGAGACCTTGAGATCAATGTTTCGTCGTCAACAACGAAGATAAGCGGACGATTTTCGTTCGTCATCTGCTTCACCTCGATTTCTTTCGATGAGCGCTGCTTCTAAATGCAACGAAGCAGCGAAAAGACGTTCAGCGGCATAAAAGAACCGCCACGAATGAGCTTTCCAAGGATGAGGAGCCGCAGAGGGACAGTCGTGATTCAGATTGTTGAAGTGCGAACTTACTTTTCGCATCCTTCTCAATCATGCGTCACATTCTAGAGCATTTCCCTATTACCGGGTATCGTTTTCATTGCGCACGGCTTCTGCGAATGTTCGTTAGGCGACAGTGATTGATGCTCAGGGCAACCCAACAAGGAGAGACACCTTCCTTTTGTAGAAGAGGAAATTCGGATTCTCCAAAACTCCATGGCCACATCTCCGAAAGCAAGAGAACAGAAGCGGGCAGTATCAAGATTTGCCCTGCTGCTGATCGATGTCGTTAGTCCATTTGAATTTCCCGATGGGGACCAGATCCTGGCGCAGGCTCGTTCGATCGCCCAGCCCATCGCCCGGCTGAAAAGGCGCGCGCGAGCAGCGGGCATTCCAACTATTTATGTGAATGACAACTTCGGCGAGTGGAGATCGGAGCGGTCAGCGCTTGTACAGCGGTGCCTTGCCGCCGGGGCGAAGGGGGCTGATTTTGTCGATCAGCTCAAGCCCGATGACGACGACTACTTCGTGCTTAAACCGATGCATTCGGCCTTTTACCAGACTCCGCTTGAGACGCTGCTCAGCTTTCTGGGCACGCAGTCGCTGATTCTTACCGGCCTCACGTCCAATGGCTGCATTAGCTGTACGGCACATGACGCCAATATGCGTCAATTCGAGTTGTACGTTCCGTTGGATTGTTCTTCGGCGCGATCGAAAGAAGAACACCAGTCGGCGTTACTGCAGCTCAAAAACACGATCAAGGCGAAGATTGGGCGGTCGTCGTCGCTGTCCTTTCGATGAGACTTATCGGCTAAACAAGGAAACGCCGGGCACTCTGGAAAGTGTGCCCGGCGTTTCTTTGAAAGGAGATTATGCGGCGGCTTTGTCGGCGAAGGGGTTGACGCGATTGGCAATGCTGGTCAGCAGGTGATCCGCGTGTCCTTCTTCCTTAATAGTCTGGTCGAGAAGCTGCGCCGGCGTGCTTTCGCCAAGGATCTGGGCAAAGTGGCGAACAGCCCCGTAAGTGGCGATCTCGTAGTGTTCGACTCGTTGGGCGGCTGCGATGATGGCGGCATCGCGCACGGATTCGTCAGAGGCATCTTTGATCATGTCCTCTGCTTCCTCCACCAATGCAGCGAGAGCTTTGCTCTTGACCGTCTCCACTTCGCCGGTTGTCTGTCGCAGGATCTCTTCCAGCCGGGTGGCCTGGACTTCGGTTTCCTGCAG
>JAEKKE010000412.1 GCA_019510535.1 Acidobacteriota bacterium | reverse complement strand
GGTCCCGGCAAAAACATGACCGTGCTGGCCACGGCCTATGCCGATCCCGCCAACCGTGGCACCGGTTTTGACGAGCCCATGCTGATGGCGCTTTCCTGGGGCAAGGGACGGATCTTCCACACCACGCTGGGACATGATGCGTTGGCTTTGTCTTGTGTGGGGTTCGTCACCACCTTCCAGCGCGGCGCCGAATGGGCGGCGACCGGACGGGTCACACAGAAGGTGCCCAAGAATTTTCCCGCCGCCGACACCGTCAGTTATCGCGCCGATCTGGCGGAGATGGACCCGGCGTTCGCAGACGGGGTTCTCACCACCTTGCCCGCATCCAAATAACGGCCTTATCCGGCCTTAACCGATCCCATCTTCGCGGCCAGCAGGAAGGCCTGGGTCATCGCTTCGGCGTTGGCCTTGCTTCAAATCCCAGCAGCTTCACCGCCACCTGGCCCTGGTCGTGATACATGGTGACGATACTGTCCAGCGCGCCATCACGCGCTTTCAGGAAGATGGTGTCAGCGGGATAGGGCCCCTGGATCGGTAGCCCTTCGGCATTGAGCGCCTTGACCGCCGGTTCGATGATGTCGATTTCCTCGCGGCCGCAAGTGCCGCCTTCACCGCCATGCGGATTAAGCGCCGCGACCGCCACGCGGGGTTGGTCAAAACCGGCGTGTTTCAAAGTCCGATAGGTCAGCCGCGCCGCCGCCTGGATGCGGTCCTTGGTGACGTATTTGGGAATCTCGGCCAGCGGGATATGGCTGGAAATGCGCGAGGTCCATAGCGTGCCCAGGGTGTTGAATTCGCAGAAATAGCCTTTGACGTCCAGATAGTCGGCGAAGAAATGCAGTTCATCCTCGAAATCCATGCCGCCTTTCTTCATCGCCAACTTGTTGAGCGGAGCAAAGCTGATGGCGTCGATGTCGCCGCGTTTGGCCGCATCCAGACAGGCGGTCAGGGCCGCGCGGGCGCCGCGCCCGGCCGCCGCGGTGACTTGGGCGGGCATGATGTCGGCCTGGGTCACGGTGCTGATTTCCAGCAGCATGGGCGCGCCATCGCCGCTTCTCGCTTCGCTGCGTCCCCCACCAGCACGATCTGCGCCGTGGCCTGTGCTTCAGGCCGGGCCAGCAGTTTGGCGACCAATTCGGGCCCGATGCCGGACGCATCGCCGAAGGTCACGGCTATGACAGGTTTTTTCATGGCGATTCTTCCCTCAGGCCACGTTAGCATGTGGGTGCGATGGTGCGACAGATGCCGCCCTTGGGAGGACGTTATGAGATTTGTGGCTTTGGGATTAGCCGCCATGCTGGCGAGCGGCAGCGCGCTGGCGGACCAGTCCCCTGTCACCATCTCGGCTGACTTGAGCAAGCCGGTCGGGCCGTACAAGCCCATTTACAGTTGGTTTGGCTATGACGAAGCCAATTTCACCACCGGGCGCGATGGCAAGAAACTGCTGCGCGAATTGCACGATCTGAGCCCGGTACCGGTTCACATCCGTGCCCATCATCTGCTGACCACCGGCGACGGCACGCCGGAGCTGAAGTGGAGCTCAACCAACGTCTATCGCGAAGACGCCGGCGGCAAGCCGACTTACGATTTCACCATCCTGGACGGCATTTTCGACGAATATAAAGCGGCCGGCGTGGTGCCGATGGTCGAATTGGGCTTCATGCCCAAGGACCTCACCAGCGGGACCAACGACTACCAGGTCCACTATCCCGGCCGCACCACATCCGGCAGCGTGCAGGCCCCGCCCAAGGATTACGCCAAATGGCAGGAATTGGCGCGGGTGGTGACCGCCCATCTGGTGCAGCGGTATGGCGCCGACACGGTACGAGGCTGGTATTTCGAAGTGTGGAATGAGCCCGATATCGACTATTGGCACGGCACGCCGGAGCAATATTGGGAATTGTATGATCGCGCCGTGGCCGGTGTGCGCGCAGCGCTGCCGGGCGCAAAGGTCGGCGGTCCCGCCACCACCGGGCCGGGTGAGCTCAAGGCGTACAAATTTCTGGACGATTTCCTGACCCATGTCACGGCGGTGAAAGTACCGCTGGATTTCATTTCCTTTCATGCCAAGGGACGCCCGCAGATTCAGGGCGGCGAAGTGGTGATGGGTCTCGCCAAGGAATTGAATGATGTGGACAAGGGCTTTGAAATCGTGGCGCGCCACAAGATGAACAAGCTGCCCATCATCCTCAGCGAGGCCGATCCGGAAGGCTGTGCCGCCTGTTCCATGAAGGTCAATCCTGCCAATGGCTATCGCAACGGCACGCTGTATCCGTCCTACACGGCAGCCGCTTACAAGGGCCTGTTCGAACTGGCCGACAGGCGCAAAGTCAATCTGATCTCTATGCTGAGCTGGTCGTTCGAGTTCGAGAACAGGGAGTATTTCGAGGGCTTCCGCTCGCTGGCCACCAACGGCATCGACAAGCCGGTGCTGAATTTCTTCCGCATGGCGGCGATGATGAAAGGCAGGCGCGTTGCGGTTTCCAGTACGGGGGATGTCCCGCTCGACGACATCATCGCCAAGGGGGTGCGGCAGGGCGCCGATGTCGACGGTTTTGCGACCGGCGATAAGCGGCAGGCCGCCATCATGCTGTGGAATTACCAAGACGCCGAACAGGGCGGCCTTTCGGCACCCGCGACCGTGAACATCAAGGGGCTGCCCAAGACCGCGTCACGGGTGCGTCTGACTCACTACCGCATCGACGACACCCATTCCAACGCCTACACCGTGTGGAAGGCGATGGGCTCGCCGCAAAACCCCACGCCGGCCCAATATGCGGAATTGAAAAGCAAGGACGGGTTGCAGCTTCTGGAATCGCCGCGCTGGCTGGATGTGAAAGGTGGCGCCGTGACGGTCAGCACCGATCTGCCGCACCATTCCATCTCGCTGTTGCAATTGGACTGGTGACCATGCCCAAGATCGACATTGCCACCGTGCCGGAGCGCAAGGGCACCGGCTATCCGCCGCAGTTCAATGCGCCTTGTGCCGACCGCATACGGCAGCGTCTGGGCAATGCTGGCGGGCTTACGGATTTCGGGATCAATCTCATGCGTCTGCCGCCCGGCAATTGGTCAAGCCAGCGCCACTGGCATTCGCATGAGGATGAATTCGTTTACATCCTCGAGGGCGAGTTGATCCTGGTCGAGAATGAGGGCGAAACCGTGCTGCGTGCCGGTGATTGCGCCGCTTTCCCGAAAGGCACAAGCAATGGCCATCACATGATCAACCGATCGGGCGCGATTGCGGTCTATCTCGAGGTGGGTTCGCGCGCACTGGCCGACCTCACCACCTGTTCCGACATCGACATGATGAGTTCCAACGCCGACGGCCGGTTCGTGCATAAGGATGGCACGCCGTATCCCTAGGCCGGCACGTCCATCCACGCATGGGCCTTGTGACTGGCAAGCTCCGCTTCCAGGATTTTCAATTGCCTGAGGCCATCGGCCATTCGCGGATAGTCCGGCGTCAGCGAGGTATCACTGATCGAGGCATAAAAGCGGCGGAACAATTGCTTGAAGGTGTCGGGATAGCCTTCGGCATGGCCACCGGGATAATCGGCATAGGCGCGCGCCGGTTCGATCATCAGCGACGGATCTTTCAGCAGCACCTGATTGGGCGTGTCGCGATGACCCAGCCATAATTCTTCGGGGCACTCCTGCCGCCAGGTGGCGCCGCCCTTGGTGCCATAGATTTCCAACACCAGGCCATTCTTGCGGCCCGCGGAAACCTGGCTCGCCGTCATCGTGCCGCGCGCGCGTCCCATGCGGAAAAGAGTCGCGCCGAAATCCTCGGTGACGATGGGCGTATCCACCGTCTCGCCTGTCGCGCCCAGCTTGCCGGAGAAACTTTCCCCGCCCCCTTTCGGTTGCTTGCGCGTAGGCCAGAACGTCTGCAGGTCGCTGCACACCGATGATACTTGCAAACCGGTGACATGCTCGGCCATGTCGAAGAAGTGCGAGCCGATATCGGCCATCACCCGTGATGGGCCACTGACTTTGGGGTCTACCCGCCAGTTCCAGTCGGTCTCGTACAGCATCCAGTCCTGGGAATAGGTACCCTGGACCACCAGTATCTCGCCGAATTCGCCGGCCTCACGCATGCCGCGCATCTGCTGCACCATCGGATAATAGCGCAGATTGTGGTTCAGCCCGCCGCGCAGCTTCTTGGCCGCCTGCAAGGCAACCAGTTCCTGCGCCTCCGCCACATTCATCGCCAGCGGTTTTTCGCACAGCACATGCTTGCCGGCCTCAAACGCCGCCTTGGCGATGGGGAAATGCGAGACATTGGGGGTGGTGATATGCACCGCGTCGATGGAAGGATCGTGGATCACATCGCGCCAGTCGCCGGTGGAATTCAACACATTATAACCGGCTGCCGCGGCGCGCGCCTTGTCCAGGCTGGTGGCGGCCACTTCCACCACATCGACATTCTCGACCCGGCGCAGCGCTTCCAAGTGCACCCGGCCCATGAAGCCGGTGCCGATCACCGCGGTACGAATGCGGTCCATCCTAAACCCACCACGCCGCGGCGGGTTTTTCCCGGATCACCAATTGGCCCAACAGCGACGCAGCCTTGGCGAGACCTTCGTCGGGCGACATCAAACTGTCTTCATGCTCGATGGAAAGGACGTTGTCATAGCCATACATGCGCAAGGTGGAGATGAACTCGCTCCACCATTCCGCGCTGTGGCCATAGCCCACGGTGCGGAACATCCAGGAGCGGTCCCGCTCCTGGGTGTAGGGCTTGGTGTCCAGCACGCCGGTCTTGGGCAGGTTGGCGGCATACATCTGGGTGTCCTTGGCATGGACGTAATGGATGGCGTCGCCCAGCACGCGCACCGCCTGGATGGGATCGATGCCCTGCCAGAACAGGTGGCTGGGATCGAGATTGGCGCCCACCGAAGGCCCCGCGATGGCGCGCAGCTTCAGCATGGTTTCGGGATTGTAGACCACAAAGCCGGGATGCATTTCGATGGCGATCTTCACGCCATGATCGGCCGCGAACTTGCCATGCGCCTTCCAATAGGGCGTCACCACGTCATCCCATTGCCAGTTCAGGATATCGAGGAAATCCGGCGGCCAAGGACAGGTGACCCAGTTGGGAAATTTGGCGTTGTGAGAATCTCCCGGGCAGCCGGAGAAATCCACCACCGTCTTCACGCCCAGTTTTTCTGCCAGCAGGACGGTCTTGCGGCTGGTCTCGCTGTGTTTCTTGGAAATCTCCTTGTCGGGGTGCAAGGGATTGCCATGACAGGACAGCGCCGAGATGGTCATGCCGGCATCGGCGATCTTGCTCTTGAAGG
>JAEKKE010000411.1 GCA_019510535.1 Acidobacteriota bacterium | reverse complement strand
CTCACGCGAACATGCCGCCTGGGCGCTAAGCGACTATGGCTTCCGCGCCGTGATTGCGCCGACCTTCGCCGACATCTTCTTCTCGAACGCAGGCAAGAACGGCATTGTTCTCGCACGCCTTACGGACGACGAGGTCAACACGCTGATGCAGCGTGCGCAGACGCCCGGCTATGAGATCACGGTTGATCTCGAAGCGCAGACAGTTACCGATGGGCGGGGATTCAAGGCTCGCTTCGAGATCGATCCCTTCCGCAAGGAATGTCTGTTGAACGGACTAGACGATATCGGCCTGACGCTGCGTCACGGCGAAGCACTGGACAAGTTTGAAGCGAACCACGACAACGAATTCTGGTCTGCACCCAAGACCGCAACCGCGTAAAGAAGGAATAACGTGAGCGAGAAACTCAGCCCCGCAAAGAAGAATTCCGTCGTTCTGACCGAAGGCCCCAACCGCGCCGCAGCCCGTTCTTATCTGCGCGGCGTGGGCTTCAGCAAAGAGGACCTGCACAAGCCCATCATCGGTATCGCCAATACCTGGACCGAGATCGGCCCCTGCAACTTCCACCTTCGCCAGGTCGCCGAGGCCGTGAAGCAGGGCATCCGCGAGGCCGGCGGCACCCCGATGGAGTTCAACACCGTCACGATCTCTGACGGCATCACCATGGGCACCGAGGGCATGAAGGCCTCGCTGATCTCGCGTGAAGTCATCGCCGACTCTATCGAACTCGTAGCCCGCGGGAACAGCTTTGACGGCCTGGTCTGTATCGCCGGCTGCGACAAAAACATGCCCGCGGCCATCATGGCGCTGGCGCGTCTCGATATCCCCGGCATGATGCTTTACGGCGGATCGATCATGCCCGGTAAGCTGCCGCAGGCAGACGGTTCCACGAAAGAGATCACCATCCTCAGCGTCTTTGAGGCGATCGGTTCGCACGCAGCCGGCAAGATCAGTGACGACCAGCTTGAGGCTGTTGAAGCGGCGGCCTGTCCCGGCCCCGGCGCCTGCGGTGGACAGTTCACCGCGAACACCATGGCCATGGCCGGTGAGTTCCTCGGCATCTCGCCCATCCAGTTGACCGGAGTTCCCGCCATGTCGGCGGAGAAGGCTCACGCCTCCCGCGAGGCCGGCAAGCTGATGATGAAGCTGGCTGAGGCAGGCATCAAACCCTCGCAGATCCTCACCAAACAGTCCATCGAGGATTCCATCGCCGCCGTGGCCGCTTCGGGCGGCTCGACCAACGCGGTGCTCCACCTTATCGCGATCGCACATGAGCTGAAGATCCCGATCACGATGGAAGACTTCGACCGTATCAGCGAGCGCACGCCGCACATCTGCGATATGTCCCCGGGCGGTAAGTATGCTGCGAAGGACTACCAGGAAGCCGGCGGTTCGCGCGTGCTGGCCAAGCGTCTGCTCGACGCCGGCCTGATCAAGGGCGACACCATCACCGTTACCGGCAAGACGCTCGCCGAAGAGTCGAAGGAAGCTGTCGAGACTCCAGGCCAGCCTGTGATCTATCCGGTCGACAAGCCGCTGAAGAAGACCGGTGGCCTCGTGATCCTGAAGGGCAACCTCGCGCCTGAGGGCTGCGTCATCAAGGTGGCCGGCCACGAGCGCATCTATCACCAGGGCCCGGCACGCGTCTTCAACTCGGAAGATCTCTGCTTCGCCGCGGTTGAGGCCGGACAGATCAAACCGAACGATGTCTGCGTCATTCGCTACGAGGGACCGAAGGGTGGTCCAGGCATGCGCGAGATGCTGGCCGTCACCGCCGCCATCAAGGGCATTCCGGAGCTTTCCGAGACGGTTGCTCTGCTGACCGATGGACGATTCTCCGGTGCGACCCGCGGCCTGATGGCCGGCCACGTCGCTCCCGAAGCGCAGCTCGGCGGACCGATCGCTGCCGTGCGCGAAGGCGATCTGATCACCTTCGATATTCCGAACCGCAAGCTCACGCTCGAGATCAGTGACGAAGAGATGGCGGCTCGGTTGAAGGAGTTCAAGGCTCCGGAGGCTCGGTACAAGCGCGGTGTCTTTGCCAAGTACGCCAACTCCGTCTCCAGCGCGAGCGTTGGAGCAGTAACCAGCTAAGTGCTTCTGCTCGGCTGCCTCGGTCTGAGGCAGCCGAACTATACCCTGCAACCGTTGTTTCAACCGTCTGAATGCATTACCGCTGTAAGGAGGAAATATGACCGACACCATCGATGCCATCCGTAACACCACGCTCACCGGCTCCGAAATTCTTTGGGCCACCCTGGTAGGCGAGGGTGTATCTACGGTATTCGGCTATCCTGGCGGCGCCATCCTCCCCATCTATGACGCTCTACGCAAGTTCCCCATTCACCATGTGCTGGTTCGCCACGAACAGGGCGCCTCGCACATGGCAGACGGCTATGCCCGCGCCTCCGGCAAGGTTGGCGTCTGCATGGCCACCTCCGGCCCCGGCGCCACCAATCTTGTAACCGGTCTCGCGACCGCGATGCTCGATTCGATTCCGATGGTCGCCATCACCGGTCAGGTCTCCTCGAAGGTACTGGGCTCCGATGCCTTCCAGGAAGTTGATATCACCGGCATCACGCTGCCGGTCACCAAACACAACTTCCTGGTGACGCGCGCCGAAGATATCGCTCCAATGGTTCGGCTTGCCTTCCAGATTGCACAGGACGGACGCCCCGGACCGGTGCTGGTCGACATCACCAAGGACGCGCAGCAGGCCTCCTGCATCTTCAACTTCGAAGACGCTGCGCCGCCGCCGGCGCGACCGCACCCGATGCTCCGCGCCGAGTCCAGTGCCATACTGCAGGCCATCGAACTCATCAAGAACGCGAAGAAGCCCGTCATCCTTGCCGGCCATGGCATCAACCAGTCCGGTGCAGAGGCCGAGGTGATCGCCTTTGCAGAGCGCATGCATATCCCTGTGGCCAGCACGCTGCTGGGCCTGGGCAGCTTCCCTGCCTCACATCCGCTATCGCTGGGCATGATGGGCATGCACGGTGAGTCGTGGGTGAACAATGCCATCCAGGAAGCCGATCTCCTTCTCGCCTTCGGTATGCGCTTCGACGACCGCGTCACCGGCAATCTTGCCAGCTACGCGCAGAATGCGAAGAAGATTCACATTGAGATCGATCCGTCGGAGATCAACAAGAACGTCAAGGTCGACGTTGCGCTCATCGGCGATCTGCGTGAGGTTCTGCTGACCCTGCTGCCCATGCTGCCTGCCTCCAGCGATGCGGCGTGGCTGAAGCAGATCAACGCCAGCAAAGGCCAGGCCGCAGTGCGCGATATCGTCAACCTGCCCGACAACGGACACCTCTATGCCGCACACGTCATTCATGACATCTGGCGCGAGGCTGTAGCCGCAGGCCGCGAGACCGAGACCATCATCGTCACCGACGTGGGTCAGCATCAGATGTGGGAGGCGCAGTACTTCCGCCATAACGCTCCCCGGACCCTGGTCACCAGCGGCGGCCTTGGCACGATGGGCTTCGCACTGCCTGCGGCGATCGGCGCCAAGATGGCCGCGCCCGAGAAGGATGTGTGGGTGATCGCCGGTGACGGCGGCTTCCAGATGACGGCGGCAGAGCTCTCGACCATCGTGCAGGAAAAGCTGCACATCAATATCGCGGTCATCAATAACGGATTCCTTGGCATGGTGCGCCAATGGCAGGAGGCCTTCTACGACAAGAACTACTCCTGCTCGCCGATCCTCTCTCCGGACTTCGTAAAGCTGGCCGATGCGCACGGCATTCCCGCCGCGCACATCACGCAGCGCAAGGAAGTCACGCCGATCGTCACCAAGGCCCGCACCGGCTCCACGCCGTTCCTGATCAACTTCTCGGTTGAGAAGGAAGACGGCGTGTACCCGATGATCGCCCCGGGAAGCGCCCTGCACGAGATGGTGCGCCGTCCAAATCCGCTGATCGAAACGGCGGAGGACTAATGGTTCGGATACCAGCCTGTTCTCTCACCGTTCTATTGGCCGTTGGATTGGCCGGATGTAATTCGGCACCGAAAACCGCGCCGGCTCCGAAGGAGCCGGCCAAACCCACCGTCACTTATCCGGCACGGCCCACCGTTTCTGCTCCGTCGTTCACCCTGTTTCACTTCGATAACGACACCGCCACACTGGTCGTGAAGGAAGATGCCACAGACGACGAGATTGAATCGCTGGTCTGGCAGGTCCGCGACGCCGCGCGCTCCAATACGCTACCGGCGCTGAAGCTTAAGGCTCCGAAGGGCAAT
>JAEKKE010000710.1 GCA_019510535.1 Acidobacteriota bacterium | reverse complement strand
CTCTGCGGCGAGGAACGCAGGTAGCCCATCGCGTGATCGGCCGGTAGACGGTATGCCATCTCCTTGCGGGCGAATGTCTCCAGCTTGAGAGTACGCATCATGGTCAATCCGGCACTGAGCAGGAAGAGACCGGCAAAGGCGCGGTTCTCCAGTGTCCAGAAGCGGGTGGAGGGTGCTCTCTCCCTCCATAGCAGAACCGCCATCGCCGCAGTGGCAGCCATCATCATGGGAAGGCGCGGCATGAAAAACAGGATCGAGAGCCCACGCCCCGGCCCCGCTGAGGGAAAGGGCGCGCCGATCAAGGCAAAGGCCAGCAGTATGACGAACAGCCATCTGCAGCGTTGTTGTGTAAGGGCACGTGCAGCCAGGACACAGAGCGGAAGCACGATGAGGACGAAGTTGTACGAGGCTGGAATGGTGGAGACGGTCGGCAACAGAACTGCGTATGCCGTAACCGATACGTGCCACGGATGTGGATTCCACTCCGGCTCGGAGAGAAAGAGATAGTGCAGCAGCGACGTGATCGATCCGCTTGCAGTGGCATAGGGCGGCAGTGCCTCGCCGCGAAGCGTTGCCGGCAGCACCTCGTGCAGGTAGACGTGGTGGATCTGTGTTCCGAAGACCGCGATCGCAAAGGCAAGACACGCACCACATGTAAGCAGACCGGAGATCAACGCTTTCCAGGCACGCCTTTTCCAGAAGAGGACGAACAGGACAGCAGGAAAGATCTTGCATGCTGCCGCCAGGCCGACCAGGGCCCCGGCTGCGGCGTCGTGACCCTCTACATCCGACCAGAGCGCAGCCACGATGAGCAGGAGAAGCAGGATATAGAACTGGCCATCGAGCAGATTGTGATGCAGCGGTAGCGACAGCGCAAACGCCAGCGCGATACGCGTATAGGAAAGCCCGGTCAGGCGTCGGAGGAACCAGGCGAGGGGGATGAGCAACAGCAGATTACAGACGATCCACACATGTTTCGCTGTAAGCGGCTCGAGGCCGTTGAACGGATACAGAATGAGCGTGGAGAAGGGTGTGATGGGCACAAGCGCGATCAGCGGGTTGGGGATGGCGTGAAGGTCTTTCTGACGTTGCAGCCATACCCATTCCTGCGCGCGCGCCATGTCGGTGTGCTCGCCAACTAGTTTTGCTGTGAGGTAGTAGTTTGGGAAGTCGGTGTTGAGCTGTTTCCAGGCGTGCGGCAGTGTGTGGAACGAGAGATACAGCACCGCGAGCAGGAGGATGCTGCGTTCTATCCAGGCGAAGTACGGCGCTGTTCTCGCTACGCGCACGTCTCATGATGGATGACAAAGGCGTGATGAGTTGTCACGGGTTTGTCAGGAGACGACGTTCGTATCTAGATGGAAAGAATTATGTGGAGTCAAAATACGATCGTGACGACCCCGAATGGGTGGGAGCAGCGGGC
>JAEKKE010000410.1 GCA_019510535.1 Acidobacteriota bacterium | reverse complement strand
TATTGGCAGACGTGAGGACAATCTTCGCACCGGCGATTCGCGCACCCGAAGCATCCGTAATCGCACCGGTCAACGTCGCGCGGTCGGTCTGCGCCGAAAGGTGCAGTACCGGCAGCAACAGGAGCAACAACGTCAGCATTCTCTTCATCGCGTTTCATCCTTCCGCAGGCCAACGCCCGCTTTACTGGTAGAGAGCTTTCTTGCTGGAGATCTGGCGCTGCATATCGTCGCGAACAGCAAGGCCGATCTTGATCGCCTCTTCTTCGCTCGCCGCCTTGGTGTACGGAACCTCCATCACCACAAAGCCGCCGCTCAGGTCACGTCCCTTGGCATCGGTGATCGGAATCAGAAGATCGAAGGTCTTGTCCTTGTCCAGGCGCACAGCAATCGGTTGCTGCTTTGCAAGCTTCTCCATGTCGGCGGCCGACGACTTCTTGCCGACCTTCGATGCAGTGATGTTGGCGATGATGACGTTGTCGGTCTCTCCCGGCGGCGTGGCATGCAGACCGAGCTTTACCAGGTCGGCATCGTGCGCCGCCTTCACCTTCATCACCAGCGACTGCGCAAACGGCGCATGCACATGCATGTAGGTGCTGGGATCCTGCGACTGGGCAAAAGCAGACACGGACGAGACTCCCGCGCCCAAAGCGATAGCGATGACGACCTTACGAACAAACGTTTGCATTCTGCTCTCCTGAATAGGGATGAAAAGGGATAGTCCTGTCGGCTGGCAGACAGAACGCGTCGTTCCGCTCCCTGCAAAACTCTTCTTCTGTCAGCCGATGAGCCTGATTCAAGTGGCTTCTTCTTAGATCAGCCTTAGAAACCCCGCTCTGTTACAGGGAATTCACACATCCACGCTCCCTAAACACAGGCAGAGGGTGTAATCAAGAAACAGCGATGAATGTTCTGGTAGTTGAAGACAATCGGCGTCTGTGCGGCGTGTTGCGACAAAGCCTGGTGGAAGACGGCCATCAGGTCACCATTGCGGAACGCGGGGATGAAGGCCGCGACCTGTTGCTCGGTGTGCCATTTCACGTCGCCGTGCTCGACGTCATGCTTCCCGGCCTCGATGGCTTCTCCGTACTCAAAGAAGCGCGGTCCTCCAAGTGTGTCGTCCCCATCCTGATGCTGACGGCAAAGGATTCCATGCCCGACATCGTGCATGGTCTCAACCTCGGCGCCGACGATTACCTCACCAAGCCCTTCCAGATTCCGGTCTTCCTTGCGCGCGTCCGCGCCATGGGTAGACGCCGACCCGAGCTGCAATCAAACATCCTCTCCATCGGCAATCTTCATCTTGACAGCGACAGCCACACCGTTCGCCGCGATGACAACGAGATCACGCTCACGCGCAAGGAGTACGCTCTGCTCGAACTGCTCATGCGGCGCGCCAACAAGGTCGTCACCCGCAATCAGCTTCGCGAAGCTGGCTGGTCGTTCGATGCCGATGTCAGCGACGGCAACGTCGACTTCTACATCCACAGCCTGCGCTCGAAGATCGACATCAAGGGAGAGGAGAGCATGATCCGTACGGCTCGCTCGCTCGGCTACATGCTGACCTCGTCACGATGAAGCTCACGCTGAGATCGTTGCGCCTCAAGCTGGCGGTCCTCTACACCGTCTTCGCGCTGATCTCCATGGTCTGCCTCGGCTGCTTCTCTTACGTCTACATGAACTATGCCCTCGAAACGTCAAGGCAAGCCACCATGCAGGCGCGGGAGGAACGCTTCGTGCGTTTTATCGAGACGTGGCCGGAGAAGGATAAGACCCTCTCGCTGACCGAAAAGCTCGATCGTCTAAGCATCGCCATTGCAGCAACCGACGTCATCCAGGTCTACGAGCTCGACGGCACCCCCATCTATTCCTCACCTGGCTCGTCGGCGTTTAAAGTGCCGTGGCCGAATCAATCCTGTATCGAGCGGTGCTTCGGTCTGGTGAAGCAATACGGTCACTCCATACGTACGCTCAACCACGTTGTCACCATGGATGGCCGCAAGCTGCGCCTCTCCCTCTCCGGCAAGATCGACGAACACGCTGAAATGATGGAGAATGTCCGCAACTCTTATCTCCTCTTCTGCCCGTTGTTGCTAATTGCCTCAGCCGTCGGCGGCTTTGTTCTCAGTGACCGCGCTCTGCGCCCCGTTCGGCGGATGACCGCTGAAGCCCGCAGCATCGGTATTCACGATCTGCAACGCCGGCTTCCTGTACCCAACACCTCCGACGAGCTGCAGGTACTCGCCGAAACCTGGAACGAGCTGCTTGAACGCCTCCATATCGCCGTCGGCCGGCTGACCCAGTTCACCGAAGATATCTCGCACGATCTGGGCACGACCATCACCGTCATGCTCACCACGGCCTCTCTCGCGCTGCATCGCAAGCGTACGGCAGAAGAGTACCGCGCTGCGCTTCGCACCATCACCACCGAGTGCGAAGCCACATCCCGCCTGCTGCAGGACCTGCTCGCCGTTACCCGCGCCGACATGGTGCAGCAGCACATCGATATGCAGCTCGTTCCGCTGTCCGAGCTCGTCTGCGAGGTCGCGGATAATCTTCAAGCCAAGGCCGATCTCAAGCATCAGACACTGCAGACCACCATCGCCCCCGACGCCTGGACCTTGGGTGATCCGTCGCTGCTGCGGCGCATGGTCGGCATCCTGCTCGATAACGCCATCAAATACACGCCGGAACAGGGAGCCATCGCGGTCTCTCTCACCTCGGACCTGCAACACATCCATCTCAAGGTTCAGGACAACGGCATCGGCATCGCCCCCGAAGCTCTGCCACGCATCTTCGACCGCTTCTACCGCGTCGACCCCTCCAGAACTCAAGAGGAAGGCAGCAGCGGCCTCGGCCTCGCCATCGCACAGTGGGTGGCCGGCGTTCACGGCGCCACCATCTCCGCCTCTTCAACCCAAGGCAACGGAAGCGAATTCTCCGTTACGATGCCCCATGCGGCAGAGCTCCCCTCAGCAGAACTCGCATCATTGGCCGCAGATCTATAAGCTTGTCATCCTGAGCGGAGCGAAGGACCTGCTTTCCGGGGGAGTCTCGATACTTCGGCATCCCATGTCCTGGGTGCCCATCCATCGCGGCGCGATGGGTGGGATATCGCACAACGTGTGACCGGCCCTTTACCGCGACAAAATTCTTGGCTCACCCTTCCATCACAAATGCCGCGTCAACTCACTCGCAGCCGATCCCGTATGGATATGGCTCTCCAGCAGATCCAGATCCCGCTGAATTGCCCGCAGCACATCATCGCCAATCGCCGCATCATTCCGCAGCTTCAGCAATGAGTCACGCTCCACCTGCAACACCTCCAGCAGCAACGCATCGCGCTGCATCCTGCTGAGGCCTTCGGTCTCTTCCATGTCATCTACCGGCAAAGTACGAAGCCGACGCTCATAGATAGACTGCAGCTCCCGCACCACACCTGGCTCATACCTGTCCTGCACGCGCCGCCGGTTCAGATAACGCAACGCATCCTCGACCAATCTCCTCCGCGCCCGCCGCTCCTCCACCTCATCCTCGTTCGTTCCACCAATCGCCATCAGGCGGATCAGCCACGGCATCGACAACCCCTGCAGCACCAGCGAGGTCACAATCAGGCAGAAGGTCAGATAGATGATCATGCTGCGCTGCGCGAATGCAGCTCCATTACTTAGCGTGTACGGCACAGAAAAAGCCGCCGCCAGCGAGAGCACCCCGCGCATGCCGCCCCAGGTGAGTACCGCAAGCTCCTTTGGCTTTGGTGCAGGATTGTCTGCGGCTCCACGCCAACGCCGGTAGAGATACACGGCATACGTCTCCGCAAAGATCCAGAACAGCCGCAGCAGTACGACTGCCGCGCTGAACAGAGCGCCGGTCCATAGCAGGCGCCCCATCCCAATGCCGGACAGCTGCGCCCTTACCAGCGGCAACTGCAGGCCAATCAAGATGAAGACCACCCCATTCAATACAAAGGTCAGCACATCCCACACCACGGCAAACTGCAGCCGCACCTGCGGCGACATAAAGCGGTGGCTCTCGCGGCTCATCAGCATGCTGCAGGCAATCACTGCCAACACACCCGAGGTATGCAGGTGCTCGGCAAAGATGTACACCGCATAACAGCTCATCAGGCTCACGACAATCTCAATGGGCGCATCGTCGATCCAGTGCTCCAGCTTCGACACGACCAGGCCTACCAGTAGGCCAACCAGCACACCGCCAGCCGAGAGATAGACCAGTCGGCCGACACCTTCCA
>JAEKKE010000409.1 GCA_019510535.1 Acidobacteriota bacterium | reverse complement strand
GTTATGAGAATCACGGTCTCAGCATCAGCCCTTGGGTAAACTTCCCCTTCCAGGTCACCACCAGCTATACCGCGGGCAGCTCGGTTACTCCGGTTACGGCTGACAACTCCGTAGGTCCGCTCTCGCAGGGCCTGCAGAACGTCCCGCTCAATCCGGCATCGGCGGCGCTCGGTTCCATCTCGCTCTTCGGTGAGCCGCGCAATCCCAAGACCACCTACAGCCAGGCATTCAACCTGCAGCTCCAGTACCAGCTCACGCCGCGGACCATCGTCTTTCTTGGCTACGTGGGCAGCAATGCGAAGCACATTCAGTCGAGCTTTTCCACCAACACTGTCAGCACGATCCTTGCGCCGACGGCGAACACCAAGTCGAACTCCTTCTTCAAGGACTTCGCCGTGGGCGGCAACTATAACGCCCGCAACGCGTCGCAGAACTACAACTCATTGCAGGCCGGCGTGGAGCATCGCCTGAGCCACGGCTTCAGCCTTCTGGCTAACTTCACGTACTCCAAGTGCCTGGGGACGGCGCGTGATCTGTTGGACAACGGTGTCGGCGGTTATCGAGCGCCGTATGTTTCCGGTTATGGTATCGGCGCCGACTACGCAAACTGCGATATCGACGTCCGCCGCATCTTCCACACCAGCGGAACCTATGAGCTGCCCTTCGGCAAAGGGAAGCGCTATGCCAGGACCGGAGTTGCGCGAGCACTCGCCGGTGGTTGGTCTGCCAACTGGATTTTTACGGCTCAGGATGGTCAGCCACTCTCCGTTGCCTGCACGACGACGACTGCCGCGGGTCTCGGCTGCTTTGCTCTGAAGGTGCGAGGGCAGGATCCTTATGCGGGCGCGCACAACGCGAAGCAGTTCCTCAACCCGGCCGCATTTACGAACCCGACTGTGGGTAGCCTCGGCGGAGCTCCTGCGCAGGTCTCCGGTCCGCCGTTTCGCAGGCTGGACTTCTCCGTCTTCCGCAGGTTTAGTCTGTCAGACGTCCGTTATTTCGAGTTCCGTGCGGAGAGCTTCAACCTCACCAATACTCCCAACTTTGCCCAACCCGGATCACTGAACTTTACCTCGCCCAGCACCTTTGCGCAGATCAGCGCCACACGCGACAATCCGAACGATCCGCGTGAGCTGCAGGCGAGCCTCAAGTTCTACTTCTAAGGAGAAAGAAAGTCGCATGAATCGTCGCCAATTCCTCCGCAACACCTCTGCTGCCGCCGGTGGCGCGGTCCTCGGTTCGGCTGCGTCCGTCACGGAAGCTCAGGGGCAGCGCACCGCAAGTTCTGCTCCAAAGTCGAAGCCGAACATCATCGTCTATCTCTCTGACCAGTTCCGGTGGGACTTCGTCGGCGTGAATGGAGCCAACAGCTCCACCCGCACACCGAATCTCGACGCCATGGCGCGTCGCGGTAAGAACTTCACCCACGCTGTCACCAACCAGCCTGTCTGCGCTCCGGCCCGATCTGTGCTCATGACCAGCCGCTACGCTACCGAGACTGGTGTCTGGCGCAATGGCCCTGGCCTGAAGTCGGAGCTGCCCACCCTCGCGGGCGAGCTTCGCAAGGCAGGCTACACCTCAAACCTGATCGGGAAGTGGCATCTCTCGCCCGCAGCCGCGGCACAGGGCGGTGGTCCCGGTCACGTTCCCCCGGAGTATCGTGGCGGCTTCCTCGACCTGTGGGAGGGCGCCAATGCGCTCGAACACACTTCGCATCCGTACTACGGTTCACTCTTCGACGGCGACGGGAAGGAGATCAAGTTTGAGAACCAATACCGCGTCGACTTCCTGACCGACCGTGCCGAGCGCTTCCTTCGCCAGAAGCATGACAAACCATTCTTCCTTTTCGTCTCGCAGCTAGAGCCTCACCAGCAGAACGATGAGAATCGCATGGTCGGCCCCAAAGGTTCGGCAGAGCGATTCATCAATTCCCACGTTCCGCCGGATCTTCGCGCCTTTCCGGGTGATTGGCACCAGCAACTGCCTGATTACTACGGCGCCTGCGAAAGCATCGATGCCTCGGTGGGCCGTCTACGTAAGGTACTGCAGGAGACCAACCAGGCCGACAATACAATCTTCGTCTTCATGAGCGACCATGGCTGCCACTTCATGACCCGCAACCAGGAGTACAAGCGGTCCACCCACAACAGCTCAATCCGGATTCCGCTCATCATCGATGGCCCTGGGTTCAACGGAGCTCAGCAGATTCCTGAACTCACCGGCATCATCAATATCGCGCCTACGCTGCTTGAAGCTGTAGGTGTGCCGGCGCCCTCTACCTGGAAAGGCCGCAGCTTTCTGCCGTTGCTCAACGACACCTCGGCGCGCGAGGCATGGCCGAATAAGGAACTGGTCCAGATCAGCGAGTCCATGACCGCACGTGCTATTCGCACTCCGGAGTGGACCTACTGCGTGGCCGATATCTCCGGAGCGAAGAAATCTGAGAGCCCTACCTACCTTGAGTGGCAGCTCTATGACCAGCGCAACGACCCACACGAGCTCACCAATCTTGCGGGCCGCAAGGAGTATGTAGAGAAGGCGAAGGAGCTGAGAGCGGAGCTGCAGAAGCTGCTCGAGTATGCCGGGGAAGGCTCGCCGGAGATCAAGCCTGCGACTCTGTATCCGTAACGACTGTGGCGATGGCCTAGAGCATTTTTCCGGTTGTGGGGTATCCCGGGATCTGCGTGCAGCGGCGTTTTCATTGAGGAAAACGCCCATAGATGCACAAGCCATGCAGTACATCTACAGGAAAAATGCTCTATCCAGCGAGTTCTGGGTAGGCCATCCGCCCTATCGAACCTGCCACTGTGGATGCTGGATACTGAGACCACATGGCAGACACGCTCCTTGCCAACCAGACTCCGGCACCCGGGCTCAAACGCGCTCTGCGTTTTCGCGACCTGGTGCTCTACGGCATTGTCCTTATTCAGCCGACAGCGCCGATGCCCTCCTTCGGCATTATTTATCAGCAGACGCATGGCCACGCCGTTGCCGCGATTCTTCTGGCCATGATTGCCATGCTGTTGACTGCGGTCAGCTATGGCCGCATGTCCCGTGTTCATCCACACGGCGGTTCGGCATTTCTATACGTCGGTAAGGAGATCCATCCCGGCCTCGGTTATATGGCCGGCTGGTGCCTGGTGATGGACTACATTCTCAATCCACTGATCTGCGTTATCTGGTGCAGCCGCGCGGCGATGAACTTCATTCACGGGGTTCCTTACGTCGTCTTTGTTGTCTTCTTTGTCATCCTCTTCACAGCGCTCAACTGCAATGGCGTGGAGACCTCCGCTCGCATCAATGCACTGGTAGCAGCGTTGCTGGGTGCGGTGATTGTGCTTGTCCTGGCTGCCGCTGTTCGTTGGATTGCCATGCAAACGCATATGGGGATGAGTGCATTTCTTCAGCCCTTCTACGATCCTGGAACCTTCCATATGGACGGCCTGCTGCGCGGCACCTCGATTGCGGTGCTGACGTATATCGGTTTTGACGGCATCTCCACCCTGACGGACGAAGCCAAGGACCCGGCCCGCAATATCCCTCGAGCTATTGTCTTTACCTGTTTCATCACCGGGATCCTTGCTGCCATCGAGGTCTACGCCGCGCAGATAATCTGGCCGCACGGTCAGGCGTTTCCTGATATCGATACGGCGTATGTCTACGTCTCCGGCCGGGCAGGCGGACAAATGCTCTTCCTTATCGTGAATGGCGCTTTGCTGCTCGCCAACATGGGGTCCGGTATGGCCTCACAGCTTGGCGCCGCCCGGCTTCTCTACGCGATGGGACAGGATGGAGCGCTGCCGCGCCGGTTCTTCGCTGCTGTCGACATCCGCAACCGTATTCCGAGAAATAACGTGCTGCTCATTGGCGCGATCTGCTTTGTTGGAGCTCTCTGCTTCAGCTACCAGCTTGGTACCGAACTTCTGAACTATGGAGCTCTGCTTGCCTTCGCCGGAGTGAATCTCTCTTCCATCCTCTATGGTTGGCGTCACGGCCGGTTGCATCAATGGTTTCCCATGCTGCTGTCGCTGGGCGGGCTCGTCACCTGCATGTTCCTGTGGGGAAACCTCGGACGTCTCGCACTGACTGCAGGTACGGCATGGGCGCTGGCAGGCGTACTGCTCTGGGTGGTTCAGAGAAGACCTGGTATTACGATCGAGGTCTAAGTTTCGAGTTCCCGTCGTTCAGAGATTGAACGGCTGATAGACCTTGTCCAGATACCGTTCCATATACCAGTCGGGATGAGCCGCGAAGTGGAAGTCGAGGC
>JAEKKE010000408.1 GCA_019510535.1 Acidobacteriota bacterium | reverse complement strand
CATATTGCCGTCCGTGCCTGGCGCAAAGAACAACCGTTCCTCGCCTTCCGGCTGGACCACGCCGGTATGCTGGGCCACATCATGCCCCAACATCATGTTGCAGCTCTGGTTGAGCGGGATGATCATCAGGTCACTGGCGGGATCGTAGCTGGTGGGCGGCCAGTCATGGCCACCTGCGGCGCTGGGGCAAGACGAAATCCAGGTGTTGGTTTTTTGCGCCAGCACGTCAGGCCGGAAGATAAGCTGTCCGGTCTTTTTGTTGATGCCGCTATAGACGTTCTGGAACACGGTTTGTTTGGCGTCCAGGAATTTTCCGGTCACACGGTCCAGTTTCCAAAGGATGCCGGCCTTGCCGATGGTCATTAGCGTCTTCTGTGCGCCATGATCGATCAACACTCGCTCAAACACCTCGTCCAGATCGAACGTCTCGCCCGGGGCGTGGCTGTAATACCATTTGAGCTTTCCGCTATCGGCATCCAGCGCCAGTGTGGTGTTGGCGTATAGCGTGGAAGCGGTGCCGCTGCGGCGCGAAGCCTGCATCCAGGGCTTGGACTGGGCGGTGCCCCAATAGGTGATATTGAGCTCGGGATCATACGTCCCCGCGATCCAGGTCTCTCCACCGGCGCGCATGTCATCGGGCACATCGCCCCAGGTGTCGCCGCCCGGGGTTCCGGGCGCGGCGATGGTGGTGAATTTCCAAGCCTGCTTACCGGTCCGGGCGTCATAAGCGCTGATATAGCAATGCGGCATCTGTCCGCGGCACAAAGTGAGTCCCACAATCACCTTGCCATGCGCGACGATCAGCCCGCCCGTCTCATTGAAACCCTTGCCCGGTTCGGCAATATCGGTCTTCCACACCACCTTGCCGGTCTTGGCATCCAGTGCATAAAGCCGGGCGTCGGTGGCGTTGATGTAAACCTTGTCCTCATACACCGCCAGGCTGCGCAGGGCGCTGTAAGCGCGCGTCGCGAGCGGACCCAGCCGGTTTTCCCACAACAGCTCGCCCGTGCGGGCATCCAATGCTTGCACGGTGTTGCTGGTATTGGCCAGGAACATGATACCGTCATGGATGGTGGGGCCGGTGGCGTTCTCCCCTCCCTCATTCATCGCCCAGGACCATTTGAGCTGAAGCTGATCGACATTGCTCTCATTGACCTGTTTGAGGCCGCTATGGCTCCAAGCCTGGTAATTGCCGCGATAGATCAGCCAGTCCTTGGGATCGGGATGCACCAGCATCGCATCGCTGACCGGTGAATAAGCCTTGATATTGCCCACCAGCGTCTGGCCGAGGGTCATGGCCGGCGCGCGTCCGGCCGCGCCGCCCTCATCGCCGCCGGCAGCGCGTCGCGGTGTGGCGATATCGGCGGGCACTTGGCCATTGGCGATGGCGGAGATGCGCACGGTCTCGGTGCCGTCAAAGGCTTTGGTCCCCGCCTGCGCGCCATTCGCCATCAGGATAAAGGCGGTGATGTTCTGATAGGTGGCGGCATCCAGGCTGCCCCCGCGTCCGTAGGGCATTTGGGCGCGGATATCGTCATAGAATTCTTTGGCGGTGCGCCGACCCCAGGTCGACATGAACCCGGCGCCGGCCAAGGGCGGCTGTTCTCCCACGCCCGCCAAATTGGCCTGATGGCAACTGGCGCAGTTGGCGCCATAGGCAGTGCGGCCCGCCTGGGCCTGTGCATTGGTGAAGGGCGCAGCCGCCGGTTGTGCGCGCCCCGCCGACCAGAAGGCTGCCAGGGCGGCCGTTGCGCCCATTGCGATCCATGCCAAATGACGCAGGCGCTTTCGCATGATCATTTCTCGATCCAATTGCCCGGCACGTCCAATTGCGGCAGAAAGCCCTGTCCCTTTTCCGGCACATCCACGCCGGGGAAAGGATGCTCGGGCAAAAGCCAGCCCCAGAGATTGCCCTCGGGCGCCTTCTGGCTGTTAACCTGTACATAGACATGGCCCTGGCGCAGGGCGGTGAGTTGCTTGCTGCTGAGGCTGAAGCTGCCGGACAATGCGCCGTCGGTTTGGCCGTCGATCTGCAGGTCCAAAATCGAGCCACCAGGCACACCGATGCCGCCGCCACTGTGAAGCTTGGCGCTGGTCGCCGAGGATGGCAAAGCCATGAAACGCCCGCTGACCGTCAGCTTGTTGCCGTCCAGTGTGGCGAAAACCTGTCCATCACCCTGCACATTGGCGCGCATCGCCCCGTCATACGCGACAGCAGTAAGACGCGTCGCAAATTTCTGTTCGACAGCGGCCGCGCTTCCGGCAATGCCGGCGCACATTATCGCGGCCAGTACAACAATTTGTCTGCAACGCACGCCTTGGCTCCGTCAGATGAAGTCGATGCGGAAGACATAGCCACCGAACGGACTATTCAGCGGCGGCCATCCCGCACGCTGGTAAGCCGGATTGTCGATCGACCAGCGGGGATGCTCACCCGCGTCTACGCCGTAGAACACGCCGTTATGGATAGCGATGTCGTGTGGATCGCAGGAACCCGGCTCAAACACCACCAGTTCCGCGACATCGCCGGTCTTGGTGTCATATTTGATCAGCTTGGGGGTGTAGCCTTCATAGTTGGGAACATCGGTCTTTTGCGTGCCCGTCACCTGCCAGAGAAAACCGGTGGCGTTGTCGAACTCGATGCCGTGAATACGATCCTTGAGCTCCGGCAAGACGGTATGCGGGAACATGTAGTCGACCATCCAGGTCTTGGGATCGATACGCACCAGCGATTCCAGGCGGTTGGAGCTGATCCAGAGCTTGCCATCTTGCCAGGCCAGACCATGACAGGGACCACCGTTATTTGCCGGGCCAAACGGGATCTGGCGGTGACTGATCTGTTTGCCGGCCGCGTCGGTCTGGAAGATGCCGTTGACCGGCGGTTCGGGATGATTGTGGATCGATGCGCCATTGGCGCCGCTCCACACACAACCGTCGCCGAAGGTCATGCCGCTGGTATTCTGGCAATTGGTGACGACGGTGTTAAGCAACTTGCCACTCCAGTCCAGCAGCCAGGCTTTTTCCCGCTCGCCGTCGTGGCGCTGCTCCTGCACCCAAAAGCCGTTGGCGGGATCGACCGCGATCGCGTTCGGCCAGCCGGGCGGCGTGAGAAAAAGCTTAGTGGTCTTTGCCTTTCGCATGGGGATGGCCCGCTTGGGTTCTGCGCTCTGCGGACCGCGCCCCAACTCATCGACGCCGCCGGGGCGGCCGGATTGGGCAAGCGCCGCAGAAGCCCCCAGCGCCAGGGTAAGACCTGTGGTCAAAAAATGCCGCTTATCCATGATAATCCCCCGAATGGCGCACGTCGTTCCCCCGTTCATGCCGCGGCGCAACGGCACGCGCGCTATCCGCGCATTTTTATCGAAAGCTAACACTGCTGTATGGCGAGATCAAATATGAAAACAACTTCTATATCTAAAACTCATCGCACCTTCTGCGGCGAACGAGGTTTGGTCCTGTTTGCAGCTGCGAATATTCATCGTTCGTCGCATCGGCTGTGATAGGCTGCCCAGCGGTGTTTGCCGGGTTCACATACTCCGCCCGGGAATTTGTCTTGGGGGTCGAGGGTGGAGCAGCCAGCAAAGCCGCTTACAGTATTCCAGATCAATGCGACCGTCGCGGCGCTGGGGGCATTGGCGCTGTGCGCAGCCTTCGTGCTGTCGCGGATATTACCGGCCATTCTGTGGGCATTCGTGCTGGCTATCGCCTTGTGGCCGACATTCCGGCGCGTGCAGAAATGGCGTTCTTCCCGCGTGTGGCACCGGATTGGCGCGCCCGCGGCCCTGACCCTGCTGGTCGGAATACTGGTTGCCGCCCCCGTCGGATTTGCCGCCCTTGAGATCGTCCGGGAGACTGATTCCTTCCTGATCTGGATCAACGAAGCGCGGCTTCACGGCGTGCCGGAGCCCGCCGCCATCGGCCAACTGCCCTGGGTCGGTGAATATGCCTCGTCCTGGTGGCACAGCAACCTGCTGACGCCGAAAGCCGCCACGGATTTCTTTGCTGGGGTCAGCCCAAGGGGCCTTCTGGGACTGACACGCAACCTGGGACCGGAGGTCGTTCACCGCGCGCTTCTATTCGCCATCACGCTGCTGATATTGTTCTTCCTGTTCCGCGACGGAGAAAAACTGGGAGCCCGCGCCCTGCCTGTCGCGGAAAAAGCGTTCGGACCGCGCAGCAGACCTATCGCACATCATGTCGTCGACGCCATTCATGGCACCGTCGACGGACTGGTGCTGGTGGGATTTGCGGAAGGGCTGGTGATCGGCGCCA
>JAEKKE010000128.1 GCA_019510535.1 Acidobacteriota bacterium | reverse complement strand
ATGTCGAAGTCTGGCTGTTATGTCGCATGTGTGGCACTTTTATCCCTCGTCACGTTATTTCTTATCGCTTGTGGAGGCGGATCAAAATCCGGTTCCACCTCTGGAATGGGAATGGCTACCGTTTCCATCAGCGATCCCGCTACGTGTGCCGGTCCATCGGGCCCTTTCCTGCATGTCTACGTCACCATCGTTGATGTGCAGGTCAACACCAGCGCCACGGCTTCGGCTACTGACTCCGGCTGGCAGCACATCATTCCCACCCTCTCCTCCTTCAAACAGATCGATCTTCTTGGCCAGGCAAATAACCAATGTTTTCTGGCGACACTGGGAGATGCAAAACAACTACAGGCGGGTACGTATCAGCAGGTCCGGGTGATCCTTGCCGATAACTCGGCGTCAATCTCCAACAATCAGTGCAGCGCCGCCGGTACGGCGAACTGCGTGGTGCTGAGCGCCGATAACAAGGTTTATCCGCTGCAGCTTTCGAGCGAAGCGAAGACCGGGATCAAGATTCCTTCCGGACAGCTTGCATCGGGAGGCTTCACCATCGGGGCGGGGCAAACGAAGGATCTGAACATCGATTTCGACACCTGTGCCTCGATTGTGCAAACCGGAAACGGACAGTTCCGTCTGAAGCCGGTGCTGCACGCGGGCGAAGTGACGGCCACGGGGACGTCCATTAACGGAACGGTAATCGACAAGGTCTCCGGTAAGGTGATCCCGGGGAACGTTCTCGTTGCCCTGGAGCAGAAAGACTCGACCGGTGTTGATCGCATCGTCATGTCCACTCTGACGAACGCCGACGGCACCTTCACCTTCTGCCCGCTGCCAACCGGCATGTATGACGTTGTGGTGGTGGGAATTACATCGACCGGCACAGTCTATGCGCCTGCGATTGTGACCGGTGTTTCGAACGGTGAGACTACGGGCAAGATCGCCCTGTCTGCACCGCTGCTCGCAGGAACAAGTACTGCAACCCTCACCGGAAAAATAACCAGCCAGAATGCAGGCAACAGTGGAACGGTAACGGATGTCTCATTGAGTGCACTGGAGACCATCTCCGCCACGACCTACACCATTCCGCTGGTCCCCAATGCGCAGCAGAATGCCGCAACGGCTACGGTGACCACGGCAGCCGGATCCAGTTGCCCGAATAACACTGACTGCGCCAGCTACTCGTTGCTGCTGCCGGCGGCGGGCGCCTACATTGGCGCCTACTCAACCTCGGCAGCGACGTTGATGCAGTCGTCTCCTTATGCCACCTATGTTGTCGATGGCATTGCGTTTGTTCCTTCCTCCGGCGGAACGCTGAACTGTACTCCGTCTGAGATGAAGAGCCAGGCGTATGCCCTGACAGCCGGAGGGGCAACCATCTCCGTGACTTCGGCGCTGGCATTTGCTCAGTGTCAGTAGAGTAATCGCGGTAGACCCCGGGCCCGATCTCTTGGGGAGTCGGGCCCGTTTTTTTTGAATTGTTGTTTGATCCACAGGACCCCGGGGCAACCCTGAGATGGGCCTCAATCTCTCATCGAGCACGCTGGCAGGACAGACCAGTCTGGCCGGCGACCGAGTCTCAAGGAGAAATGCGATGAGCTTGAAAGAAGTTCTGGTGGATGAGTTGAAGGATCTCTATAGCGCCGAAAGTCAGCTCGTGAAGGCGCTGCCGAAGATCGTCAAGGCGTGTGAGGACGAAGAGTTGGGTGAGTCGATTAACCAGCATCTGGAAGAGACCAAGGGCCATGTGGAGCGCCTGCAGCGTATCTTCGAACAGCTCGGTGAGAAGCCGACCGGCAAGCACTGCAAAGGGATGGAAGGCCTTGTGGAAGAAGGCAAGGAGGTTATCGAAGAGGGCGAGGAAGCTCCATTTGGCGACCTGATGATTACGGGTGCTGCTTCCCGCGTGGAGCACTACGAGATTGCCGGGTATACCTCTGTGATCGAGATTGCTCGCGGCCTCGGCGAGGACGAGATCGTCGATCTGTTGACTGAGACCCTGGAAGAAGAACAGGCTGCGAACGAGAAGCTGGCCGAGAAGGCGAAGGAACTAATCGCCGAAGCCGCAGGCCAATCGGAAGACGAGGCCGAGCTGGAAGACGAAGATGTCGAGGCGGTCTCCGAAGAGGGTGAAGCGGGTGAGGCGTCCATGACCCGCAAGCAGACCCAGCATACATCGAAGGCGGCGCCGAAGAAGCCTTCGCGAGGGAAGTCCAGGGCCGCGTAATCTCCGAAAGAGAACCGGAGAGAGGCGCTGACGGCATGAGTTGGATGACATGCCCTCATCCCTCTCCGGTTTCCTATTTCGCCTCGGGTAGACTTGAGGCATGCCGTTTGTTGCGAATGGGAAAGAGGCGCTCACCTTTCAAGAGCTCCTGTTCCGGCTCCAGAGTTTCTGGGCGGAGCGTGGGTGTGTGCTGCAGCAGCCGTATGACGTGGAAGTCGGTGCGGGGACAATGTCGCCGGACACGTTTCTGCGTGTTCTGGGGCCAAAGCCTGTGCGCATTGCCTATGCGCAGCCGTCGCGCCGTCCGGCCGACGGACGCTATGGAGAAAATCCGAACCGCCTGTACAAGCACACGCAGTTTCAGGTGATCCTGAAGCCGCCGCCGGCCGATGTGCAGGAGGTCTACCTGGACAGTCTGCGCGCTATCGGAATCGACCTCAAAAAGCATGATCTGAAGTTCGAAGAGGACAACTGGGAGTGGCCTGTGGGCGGCGCCTGGGGCGTGGGCTGGCAGATGATGCTCGATGGCCAGGAGATCACGCAGTTCACCTACTTCCAGCAGTGCGGCGGTCTTGATCTGGAGCCGATGTGCGGCGAGATTACGTACGGTCTGGAGCGCATCGCGCAGTTCCTGCAGGGCGTGGACTCGATCTATGACATCGTCTGGGCGATTGAGCCCGACACAGGCAAGCAGACCACCTACGGCGAGATCCGGCTGTACGAGGAAGAGCAGTACTCGACCTACAGCTTCGACTACGCCGATGTGAACAAGCTGTGGGAGCACTTGAATGCGTATGAGGCCGAGTGCCTGGCATTGCTGGACGCCGCCAAGGGCATGCCCGAGCTGGAAAGTCTGAAGGCGCAGCGCCGTTTCCCCGTATTGGGAGCCTATGAGCTGGCGCTGAAGTGCTCGCATGTCTTCAATCTGCTGGATGCGCGCGGCGCGATCAGTGTGACCGAGCGCGTCGGTGTCATGGCTCGCATTCGTACCCTGGTCGTAGGTGTGGCAAAGGCGTATGCCCACCAGCAGGAACTCACCGTGCCGACGGAGGCGCTTCCCGCTTAACGCGGCGAGAGAGAACGATGGCTGATTTTTTGTTTGAGATTGGATTGGAAGAGGTTCCGGCGCGGATGATCGCGTCCGCGCAGGCGGAGTTGGCAACGCGTGTGGAAACTCTACTGGGCCGTGAACGGCTGCTGGAGGAGGGCTCGTTCGTAACGAGCTACTCGACGCCGCGCCGTCTGGCCGTGTTGGTAACCGGTGTGCGTACACAGCAGCCGGACGCTGTGGAGGAGATGCTTGGTCCCTCGCTGAAGGTGGCATACAAGGACGGAGAGCCGACTCCGGCGGCTGCGGCCTTTGCAAAGAAAGCAGGCGTCAGCCTCAGCGATCTGAAGACGGTGACCAATGCCAAAGGCGAATATCTCGGCGCGACTGTGACACGTCCAGGCAAAGCCGCGGCTGAGGTCATCGCCGCCGAGATGCCGAAGGAGATCGCCGGCATCTACTGGGCGAAGAACATGTACTGGCGCGCCGGGAAGCCCGAGCGTTTTGTCCGTCCGGTGAAGTGGATGATCGCGCTGCTGGGCGAGGCCGTCGTACCAGTCGAGTTCGCCGGTGTCTCTGCCGGCAATACGACCCGCGGTCATCGCATTCTGTTCGGAGCTGATGCCATCACGATTGCCCGGCCCTCGGAATATCTCGCAGCCTTGGAGAAGGCGTTTGTGCTTGCTGATGTCGCTGTGCGTCGGCAGAAGATTCGCAAGGCTCTGGATGCGGTAACGCGTACGGTTTCCGGCGCCCGCTGGCGCGAGGATCTTGAACTGGTTGAGACCGTCACACACCTGACCGAATGGCCGTATGTGGTGCCGGGTAGTTTTGAGACCGGGTACCTGGAGCTTCCGGAAGAAGTGCTGGTGACCGTGATGCGCGACCACCAGAAGTACTTCGCCGTCGAGGATGCAGGCGGCAAGCTGGCGGCACACTTCCTGACGGTGCTGAACATTGAACCCGATGCCGAAGGTCTGGAGATCATTCGCACTGGCAATGAGCGTGTGCTGTCCGCACGGTTCAACGATGCGCGATTCTTCTGGGAGTTCGACCAGAAGACGACGCTGGTCAACCGCATGGAGAATCTGAAGCACGTCACCTTCCAGAAGGACCTCGGCAGCTACTTCGCCAAGGCGGAACGGGTGCGCAAGGTCGCCGCCGAGTTGGCGCGCTTGTGCGAGGAGCGGAAGACCGACGCCGACGCCGCGGCTCTGGATCAGGCGGCAACCATCGCCAAGACCGACCTGACCTGCGAGCTGGTGAAGGAGTTTACGGAACTGCAGGGCGTCGTCGGCGGCCTGTATGCCCGCGCTCAGGGGCTGAGCGAGACCGTCGCGCTGGCGGTCTATGACCAGTATCTGCCTGCATCGATGGAAGATGCCGTGCCGCGCACGGTAGAAGGTCTGCTGCTCTCCATCTCCGATAAGGCCGACACCATCGGCGGCATGTTCGGTCTTGGGCTGGAGCCCACCGGATCGAAAGATCCCTTCGGTCTGCGCCGCGCCGCCAATGGCATTGTGAAGATGCTGGCCGAGGCGAAGCTTCCGCTGCTGTTGAGCGAGATCGCCGGACTTGGATCGGAGCATTCGGCAACAGCGACCAAGGTGGAACAGTTCTTTACGGAGCGCGTCGAGTTCTACCTGAAGGATGTGAAGGGCTATGCCTACGACGTCGTAAAGGCGGTTCAGGCTGCAGGCGCCGACGATGTGCCTGACGCCGTGGCGCGTGCGCAGGCGGTGACGGAGGTTCGTGGCTCGGAGGACTTCGCGGCAATCTCAGCGGCCTTCAAGCGCATGAAGAACATCCTGACGCAGGCTCGCGAGAAGGGCGAGAACGCCGCCTGGACGCCGGACTTCCTGGTCGAACCAGCCGAGCGTACGCTGGCTGAGCAGAGCGGTCGTCTGGCTGCTTGGGTGGAAGGCCAGCGCCGCGAAAAGCAGTACGTCGAGGCGTTACAGACCATCGCGACACTGCGTCCCCATGTGGACGCTTTCTTCGACAAGGTGATGGTGATGGCTCCGGAAGAACGTCTGCGTGCTGCCCGCCTGGGGCTGCTGAACCGCGTGCTGCAAGACTTCTCACGTATCGCTGACTTCTCGGAGATCGTAACGGCGGGATAAATAAAATGGCCAGGAAAAGGGAAGCGACCAACCCGCAGGAGGCGAAGCCAAAGGCGATCAAGCCTCCCATGCTGCTGGAGAAGACGCAGGTGATTCTCAAGCAGTTGGAGGTGGCGCTCGACCAGCCGGTCATCACCTACTGGAACTCCAATAAGGGGTCGATCTGCCACAACGACGTCTCCGGCCTGTATGGTCTGTTGCAGAGCGTCGGCAAGGTGGACCGCCTCTGTTTGTTTATCAAGAGCGATGGCGGCAACGGTCAGGCCTCGTTGCGGATGGTGAATCTGCTCCGCCAGTACGTCAAGAAACTAACCGTATTAGCTCCTTTTGAATGCCAAAGCGCCGCCACCATGCTGGCGCTGGGCGCGGACAACATCCTGATGGGTCCATTGGCCCATCTCTCCGCCGTGGATACTTCGCTGACGCACGACCTGTCTCCGATCGACCGCGATAACGACCGCGTCAGCGTAAGCCAGGACGAACTTCAGCGGGTGATCAACCTGTGGCGGCGGCAGGCGAGGGGAGAAAAGAGCAATCCATATGGAGCTCTGTTTCAGTACGTCCATCCGCTGGTGATCGGCGCCGTAGACCGGTCGAGCGCGCTTTCGACCAAGCTCTGCCTGGAGATTCTGTCGTATCACCTGAAGGATGCGCAGAAGGCAAAGAAGATCAGCAACGTGCTGAACTCGGGCTATCCCTCGCACAGCTATCCCATTACGCTGCGGGAGGCTCAGCGCATCGGCCTGCACGCGGAGTCGATGGAAGACAGCGTGAACCATCTGCTCTTCGAGTTGAACGCGGTGTATGCGGAGATGGGGCAGAACGCCTATATCGACTATGACGCCCGCAATGCCCATGACAACTCCATCTCGAACATTATGGAGGCCAACGGACTGCAGATCTTCTTCCAACTCGATAAGGATTGGCACTATCGGGCGGAGGAGCGCCGCTGGGTGGCGCTGAACGATAAAAGCGGCTGGAAGAAGGCCCAGATCGCCGCCGGGAAGATCTCAGTGACGACCTTTCATATCAGATAAATCCGGACGCGGGGCCCAAATATTTGAGTTTTGGGGGTGGGGGGCGTACCATAATCGATAGCGACGCGTTGATCTTGCGCGGGACCGTGGATATGGCCGGCCGTTGGCGAGAGAGATGAGTGGGCGATGAGCCCACTTTTTATTTGCTCTGAAAACCGCCTCCCACGGTGCAAAGAGGTTTGGCAATGGCATTACAGATGGACCAGATTCGGGCTGCGGCGGAGAGGGTGGCGGCCTCGCATCATCTGGACGTGGTTGATATCACCTTCCAGGGTGCGGGCAAGCACCGGGCGCTCGCCGTGTACCTGGAGAAGGACGTCGAGGGGCGGGCAAAGCTGGTGGCTGCGGCCAAAGCGGGGGAACTGGAAGACCTGCCGAGCGGTGTACCCGTGGAAGCTCTCTCGGGCATCACACATGAGGATTGCGAAGTCTTTGCACGTGACTTCGGAACGCTTCTGGATGTGGAAGATCTGATTCCCGGCGCGGAGTACACGCTGGAGGTGTCATCGCCGGGCCTGGAGCGTAAGCTGCGGGGTGCAGCGGATTATGAACGGTTTGCCGGCGGTCTGGTGAAGGTACAGACCTTCGAGCCGGTCAATAACAACCGGCACTGGACCGGACGGATGAGTTTTGCGGATGGTGTGGTGAAGCTTGATCTGTCCGCCGTGAAGCAGAAGGGGAAGGCGAAGAAAGCCTCCGCCGGGTTGGACACAGTGGAGATAGCTCTCTCGAACGTAGAAAAGGCGCAACTGGTGGCAGAGATTTAGCTTGTCTAAGGAAAGTAGTGTTTGGGGCAAGTAGTGTCTGGCGCAAGCAGTGAATGAGATTGAGGAAGTTGAGGTAAGCAGAGATGGCAAGTGCACTGTACGAGTCGATTCAGATTCTGAGCCGCGAAAAAGGTATCGATGCGGAGATTGTGGTCGCCGCGGTGGAAGACGCGATTGCGCTGGCGACACGCAAGTACTACCGCACGCAGGAGAACATGCGAGCTGAGTTGGATCGTGAGACGGGCGAGATTCGGGCCTATGTGTACAAGACCGTGGTGGAAGGTCCTGATCAGCTTGAGGACGAGCTGAACCAGCTCACGCTGGAACAGGCCCGTGAGCTTGCGCCTGAGGTCGAAGCCGGCGGTGAGCTGCGTTTTTACAAGGACACGAGCCCGCTGGGGCGTATCGCCGCGCAGATGGCGAAGCAGGTCATTTTCCAGAAGGTGCGCGAAGCAGAGCGCGATACGGTTTTCAATGAATACAACCACCGCATCGGCGAGATCATCACGGCGATGGTGAAGCGCCTGGAGCCGATGGATGTGATCTTCGATATCGGCAAGGCCGAAGCCCGCATGCCGAAGCGTGAGCAGAGCCGGCTGGAGCAGTTTGCCGCGGGCGAACGCGTACGCGTGGTGTTGTTGCGTGTGGACCGCGCCGCCAAGGGACCGCAGGTAATCGTCAGCCGTGCCGCTCCGGCGCTGGTGCAGAGTCTGTTCCAGGCCGAGGTTCCGGAGATCTACGACAACACGGTGATGATCAAGGCCATTGCCCGTGAGGCCGGTGAGCGTACGAAGATCGCCGTGCAGTCACGCGACAAGGATGTGGATCCGGTCGGCGCCTGCGTCGGCATGAAGGGTATGCGCGTACAGTCGATCATCCGCGAGCTGCGCGGCGAGAAGATCGACATCATTGAGTTCTCCGATGAGATCACGACCTTCGCGGAGAAGGCATTGCAACCCGCCAAGGTCTCTCGCGTCTCCATAACGGATCTGACCGAGAAGCAGCTCGAAGTGATCGTCGACGATACGCAGTTGTCGCTGGCAATCGGCAAGAAGGGCCAGAATGTGCGCCTGGCAGCGAAGCTGCTTGGCTGGAAGATCGACATCAAGAGCGAGGAAGAGAAGCGCCAGGAGGTCGAGCAGGCGATGCAGGCGCTCTCCGGCGGACCATCGACTCCGATCGAACAGGTCACCGAGCTGGGCGAGACGATTCTGGAGAAACTGATCGCTGCCGGAATTACCACGGTGGAATCGCTGGCCGACATGACTCCGGAGCAGTTGGAAGAGGTTCCGGGTATCGGCGAGAAGACTGTGGAGAAGATTTCGGTCGCTGTTCGCCATTATTTCGGCCAATATGCCGAAGGTGAGGAGCGTCCTGCCCTGGTGCAGGCGGCATCTGAAGTCCTCCAGGAGGAATCTTCAGTGACCAGGACACCGGAAGAGATCTTAGCGGCAGAGAACGAAGGAAAAGGGCTGATGGCGGAAGAGGCAAACGAGTCGACCGAGGAGCTTCAGGATGCTGAAGAAGCAGACTCGGGGACGGACGCCTACTCAGATGCAGATGCCCGGGAAGAACAGATTGAGCTCGACAACGACAGCGTGGACACGCTGGTTGCGGAGTCGGAGGATATCGCGAACGAGACGATTGACAACGAGCGCGACGAAGATGGCCGCGACCGTGGTTAGGCTGTGGACGCCGTTCGGCATGTGCCGAACGGCGGTAAGATTAAGTGTTGACGGTTTTAAACATCCCGAAGGGTTGAGGCTGCGTATGAACGGCTGAGTCTGCAAGGGGTAGCGAATAGGGGACGGATGAGTAAAGTTCGAATCAATGATTTGGCGCGCGAACTGGAGGTCAAGAGCAAGTCGATTCTCGACGCTTTGACCGCAGTGGGCGTGACCGAAAAGAAGACGCATTCAAGCTCGCTGGAAGAAGATGAAGCTGCTCGTGTGCGCGTATACCTCCGGGGCGGCTCGCCGTCGAGTGGGGCGCGCTCTGCCGCTGCCGCCGGCGAACCCAAGATCGATCTTTCGAAGATCTCTAAGCCTGGCGATGCGCTGAAGGCGATTCTGGAGCGTAAACAGGCTGAGCAGCAGGCGCATTCGCGTCCTGCTGCGGCGGTGCCGCCGCAACGTCCGGCCGTCGCTGCGCCGCCACAGCGCCCGGCTGTTGCTACGCCGCCGCCGCCCGGAGTCGTGGTCACCCGTCCGGCAGTCGCTCCTCCGGTGTCAACGCCTCCGGCAACACCGGCGCCGTCTACCCATGTCGCTCCGGCAGCTCCGGTTGCCCCGGCTGCGGCCGCTGCCCATGGACCGGCTGCAACATCTTTTTCACAACAACCAGCGGCTCCCAGGCGTATCATGCCGCAGATGGAGCGCCGCGGCCCCCAGATCATCGCTCCTAAGGCGACGCCCCCTGCTCCTGCCATCGCCGGCCGTCCTCCGGCTGGTCCGGTAGTCGCGGCTCCGCGTCCAGTGCCTCCGGCAGGTGGGGGTGTTGTGGCCAGGCCGTCAGCTCCGGCGGCGCCAGTCACTGCTACTCCCGCATCTGCCGTTCATGCCGCACCCGCCGCTTCGGCAGAACAGCCGGTGGCTACTCCGGCGGCGCCAGAGACTCCGGCTTTGACTCCTGCCCCGGCTGCGGCAGCGCCGGCAGCACCGGTGCGCCGCGTGATTATGCCGCAGACCGGACCTCGGCCGACGTATACCGCTCCTGTCGGAGCGGCGAATCTCGGCATACAACGTGGCCGGCCCATCTTTGAGCGCCCGCGTCCTTCGGGACCAGGTGGCGGCGGTCCGGGCGGTCCGGGCGGTCCAGGCGGCGGTGGTGGCCGTCCTCCAATGCGTCCCGGCGAACGCCGTCCCATGCATCCGACGCGCACGCACCCGACCGGTGGACCCGGCGGTGGTCGTCCTGGCTTTGGCCAGCGTCCTGGCTTCGGTGGTGGACAACGTCCTGGTGGTGCACCGGGTATGCTGCCGCCTCCAGGCGACGTAGGAGCGGCGCCTAGCAGCCGTCCAGGACAGCGCCCCGGCGGCAACCGTCGCGGCCAGCAGTACGAGAAGAGCAAAGAAGGCCCGATGAAGGGCTTCAACGCTCCGCGCTTCGGCGGTATGCCGGTTGCGCGCGAGCCGGTGCCGATCACGAAGAACCTCACCGTGACCGAAGGCATCAGCGTCAAGGATCTGGCCGAGAAGCTGGAAGTCCGCGGCAAGGACCTTATCGCCTCGCTGCTGATGAAGGGCGTTTTTGTCACCGTAAACCAGTCGCTCGACAACGATCTGGTGAAGGACGTGTCGCGTCAGTTCGGCGCGGACGTCAGCATCATCTCGGTGGAAGAACAGCTCGAGAACGAGGCCATTGAGGGTCTGCTGGAAGATACCTCCGGCATGGTGGAGATTGTCCGTCCGCCGGTGGTCACCGTCATGGGTCACGTCGACCACGGTAAGACCAGCCTTCTCGATGCGCTGCGTGAGACCGACGTCGCCAGCGGCGAAGCCGGTGGCATTACCCAGCACATCGGTGCCTACAAGGTGCATGTCACCAAGGAGGGCTCGCCCGCCTTTGGCCGCGAGATCGTCTTCCTGGATACACCGGGTCACGAGGCCTTTACCCGCATGCGTGCCCGCGGCGCCAAGGTGACGGATATCGTCGTCGTAGTAGTCGCAGCCGACGACGGCGTGATGCCGCAGACGCTGGAAGCCATCGATCACGCACGTGCCGCTAAGGTGCCGATCATCGTCGCAGTGAACAAGATCGATAAGCCTGAAGCGAACCCGGATCGCGTGATGCAGCAGCTTGCTGACCGGGGCCTGCAGCCGGATAGCTGGGGCGGCAATACGCCGTTCGTTCAGGTATCGGCGAAGAAGCGCATCAACCTCGACGGCCTGGAAGAGATGATCTGCCTGGTCGCCGACACGAACGAGCAGAAGGCCACCCCGGAGCGCCCGGCGGTCGGTACCGTGATCGAAGCCAAGCTCGACCGCGGTCGTGGCGCCGTGGCCTCGATCCTGGTGCAGAACGGAACGCTGCGCGTCAACGACAGCTACATCGTCGGCAACACCTTTGGTAAAGTCCGGGCTATGTTCGACGACCGCGGTCGCTCGATCAGCGAGGCTGGACCGTCGACACCGGTGGAGATCCTGGGTCTGGAAGGTATTCCTGACGCAGGTGATACCTTCCTGGTAATGGCGGATCGCGACAAGGCCAAGGGCATTGCGCAGTACCGCAAGATGAAGGAGCGCGAGGCACAGCTCGCCAAGTCGAGCCGCGTGTCTCTGGAAGGCCTGGCGGAGCAGATCAAGCAGGCCGGCGTGAAGGACCTGAACATCATCCTCAAGGGCGACGTGCAGGGTTCGGTCGAGGTTCTGGCCGACTCGCTGCAGCGTATGTCGACCGAGAAGGTGCGCGTGAAGGTGCTGCACTCGGGAGTGGGCTCCATCACCGAGAGCGACGTTCTGCTGGCGACCGCGTCCAACGCGATCATCATCGGCTTCAACGTCCGTCCGGAGCGCAAGGCCGCGGAACTGGCCGAGCAGGAAAACGTCCAGATCCGTATGCACTCCATCATCTATGAGCTGCAGGACGAGATCACCAAGGCGATGTACGGTCTGCTGGAGCCGGTCTACCGGGAGCAGTACCAGGGCCGCGCCGAAGTGCTCAGTGTCTTCAAGATCTCGAAGGTGGGCCAGATTGCCGGTTGCACGGTGCGCGACGGCGTCATCCACCGCAACTCGCAGGTACGCGTCAAGCGCGACGGCGAGGAGGTGTGGAAGGGCAAGCTCACCAACCTCAAGCGCTTCAAGGACGATGTCAGCGATGTTCGCGAAGGCTACGAGTGCGGTATCGATCTCAACTTCAAGGACATCAAGGCCGGCGACATGATCGAGGCGTACACCACCGAGAAGATCGCCGCCGAACTCGGAGCTAACACTGCCGAACTGCGGGAAGCCGCAGCCAAGGCAGCCGCAACGCACGCGTAGACTAAGGTGCACAGAAACACAGATAGGCAGGCCTTCGGGCCTGCCTTTTGTTTCGCCCGATGTTGTTCTCGCTGGTGGGACAATGAGACAAGGCGCTACTTTGTGAGCTCCTGGATGGAGGAACTACGCCGTGGCCACTGTAAAGATCTGGACAGATGAAGAGATCAACAAGGTGCCGGAACTGAAAGCCGTCTTTGACGACATTCGCGCTGTTCGGAAGACGGACTTCGTGAATAATTTCTGGCGTGCTCTCGCGAACCAGCCTGCACTGCTGCAGCGGACATGGCAGAGCCTCAAAGAGGTGATGATCGCACCCGGAACTCTCGATCCTCTTACGAAGGAACTGATCTATATCGCCGTCTCGACGGTGAACAGTTGCACGTACTGTATCCACTCACATACCGCGGCTGCACGCACGAAGGGGCTTACTGACGAGCAGTACGCCGAGTTTCTTGCGGTGGTCGGTATGGCAGCTGAGACCAACAATCTGGCGAATGCGATGCAGATACCGGTGGATAAGGAATTTCTCGCTGATTGTTGAAGCAGTGTGCAGGGACACGTTCCAAGGCTGCAAGGAAATGCCTAACATTTAGAGCATTTCTCTGTTGCTGGGTAGCCCGAAAGTGACGTGCAGCAGCGTTTTCATTGCGGAAAACACCGATAGATGCGGTAGCCCTACTCTACACCTACAGGGAAATGCTCTATGGGGAACGCAGCGATTTGCTCGTGACCACGACAATACCTGTATCGGTGACATGGTGCCGGGATCGATCGCGGTCGAGATCGTAGCCGATGCATTCTCCATCCGGGACCTCAACATTCTCGTCGAGAATGGTACGTTGAATCCTGCAGTTCGCTCCGATGACGCAGTTGTCGAAGACAATCGAGTCCTCGATAACACTGCCGGAATGGACTTTGACCGAACGTCCGAGAACAGAGCTTCGAACAGTGCCGCCGGAAAGAATACAACCACCCGAGATGATCGAACGAGTTGCACTGCCCGGCTCCCCATGCGGGTCGATGCTGAACTTGGCGCTCGGATCAGGATAGCTGGCCGTGCGAATAGGCCACCGCCGGTTATAGAGATTGAGCGAGGGTAATGGCCCGCACAAATCCATTTGCGCCTCGAAATAAGCATCCAACGTTCCCACATCACGCCAATACACAGGTGCCTCGGCGAAGTCATCAGGGATCACGTTCGTCTGATAGTCATAGGCGTACACGCTTTTATGGGCGAGCATCGCGGGCAGGATGTCCCGGCCAAAGTCAAATCGGCTTTCCGCTCGCGTAGCGTCGGCTTGCAGCTCTCGGAAAAGAGCTCGCGCGGAAAAGATGTAGTTTCCCATCGAGGCATACACTTTGCCTGGCTTGCCCGGAATGTTGGGCGCGTTCTCGCGCTTCTCGTGGAAACCATTGATGACGCCCTGCGGATCACACTCGATGACCCCAAATTCAATGGCTTGATGTGCGGGAACCGTAATCGCGGCAACCGTTGCCTCAGCATGCATGCGGAGGTGAAAATCGATCATCTGCCGGATATCCATGCGGTAGATATGGTCGGCTCCAAAGATGGCGACGAGACTATCGTCTGCGATATCCAACAGATTCAAATTCTGGAAGATCGCGTCAGCGGTGCCTCGATACCCGCCATCCTCTTCTGAATGCAGCTGGGCAGCTACCGGAACAATGAATTGATCCTGCAGAAGACCGCCGAACTGCCAGCCATCGCGCAAGTGACGCAACAGGGAATCGCTTCTGTACTGAACGAGTACATAAATCGAGCAAAGACCGGAGTTGATGAGATTGCTGAGGGCGAAATCGATGATCCGATACTTGCCTCCGAACGGAACCGCAGGTTTCGCTCGCGCTTCGGTCAGCGGTAACAGCCGACTCCCCATACCGCCGGCAAGAACGAACGCAACCACTCTGGGATTCATATTCATGGCCTTTATCTGACGGCTCCGGCGTGGTGACCGCGGCTCGGATCTATTCGCCGGTTTCCATATCCCGGCGATCAGCGTGGAGGAAATTGCTTCTCAGGCATACCGGATTTGGGAAGCTCTCCATGCTCTTGCGACGAATCCGTTCTCAACGCATGTCAACTTCCATCGCGGGATGTTACGTGGATTTGGGAACTCTTCAAGACAGCCGGAGCAACTTGATTCCGCCGTGGACAAGTGTACGCGCATTTGCACGAACCGGCGCAACGCCCTCAAGTGCAGCAGCTGACGGGTTTCCTGTAGGCGGAGCTCTCCTTGAAACTGCAGAGAGCACATGCGGGGATCGTCTGAAATTGTTGAGCAGGCGGATGCATTGACGAAGAGCAAGAGTAAGCGTCGGGCACCTATACTTTTCGAGTGAGTTCCCTTCGCATTCTTCCTCTGTACGACGCTTCGCATCGCCCATCAAACTGGAATGAGCGGATGGCCGAAGCGGAGTTCGCCGTGTTGTTCAGCGGCGATCGCCCTGAGACAGTCGAGGGAGAACCGGCGCCGGATGTGCCCTTCTGTGTTGTCGCCTCTGATATGGCCGGCGCGGAGCGTTTTGCACGCGAGGCGGTGGTGCAGCATCCCACGATGATCGCGCGTGTGTATGATCGCCGCGGCATGGTGGGTGCTCCGCTCTTTGAGGCAGCCGGAGCCAAGGCTAATCGCAGCGAGATTTCGGCAAAGT
>JAEKKE010000407.1 GCA_019510535.1 Acidobacteriota bacterium | reverse complement strand
GGCGAGATGTTCAATGTCTTCAACCGGTACAACTACTCCAATCCGACATTCGCGGCCAACTCCCTGACCTCGAATACGCAAACAACAGGACAGGTCACGGCAACTGCCGGCGGTTCCAGCGCTCCCGGTATCGGAGCGGGAGAGCCGTTCAACGTACAGCTTGCTTTGAAGATCCTGTTTTAGCAATTCCTGAACTAGCCTTTTCAGGGTGCGGCCGCCGCAGGGGCTGTGGCGGCCGCACAATTTTTTCGGAGAGTGATGATGAAGTGCTATCGCAACATACGATTCCTGATAGTTCTGGCTGTCCTGGTTCTCTCTCGTTATTGCAGCGCGCTTGATGTAACGGGAGAGTGGGTAGGCAAGATCAGCGGTCCGTTCGACTCGCAGTACACGGCCCAATATGCGCATGTATCGCTGGCTATAGATGGAACGAAGCTGAGCGGAGCCTGGGGAAGTTTTACCGTGCAGGGAACTCTGAACAGCGGCAAGGTCGAGCTTACGTTTCTGGATGCGGGCGGAAAGACCGCCGGCAGTCTGAAGGGCGCTGTCAGCGGAGAGACGTTGACCGGCGACGGTAGCGTGACACTGGCGCGGCGTCCGGGAGGACCGGCACAGCCGCCGATGGATGTAACGTGGTTGCTGACACGGCCGGTGAAGGCTCCCGCCGCAGCGAAGACATACGACTATGAGCCGAAGGTCTTTTACTCAATTTACTCAGCGGCTGAGCCACCGGCGCTGCATATCTTTCCCGGTGATACGGTGAACACGCGCACGATGGATACTGCCGGACGCGATGCGAATGCAACACGGCATGGAACCGGCGGCGATGCGAATGTCGGTCCCTTCTATGTCGAGGGAGCGCTGCCCGGCGATACGTTGGTTGTTAAGTTCAGCAAGATCCGTGTGAATAAGCCGATCGGCCGTCAGGGAAGCCGCTTCAATCAGCATGCGGTAACGCAGGCATACGCGGTGGCGGCGAAGTATGATCCCAGCTTCAATGGCAACTGGAAGCAGGAACCGGAGAAGGGGACGGCGACACTTCCGGCGACGCCGGGTCTGCCGCATTTGACGATCCCTCTGAAGCCGATGCTCGGCTGCATCTCGGTTGCGCCTCCGGGCGAGGAGGCGGATCGCGGCACGGACCTAGGTGTCTTCGGCGGCAACCTGGATTACAACGACAACGTAGAGGGCGTGACGATGTACATGCCGGTCTTTCATCCAGGGGCGCTGCTCGGATTTGGCGATGCGCACGGAGCGATGGGTGATGGCGAGGTTGTCGGCACGGGCCTTGAGACATCGGTCGATGTGACCTTCACTGTGGACGTCATCAAGGGCTATCAGACGCCGCAGGTGCGGGCAGAAACGAAGGACTATCTAATTTCGTTCGGCGTGTCAGGATCGGTGCCGGAGTCTATTCAACTGGCAACGACTCAACTCGCGGATTGGATGAAGAAGGATTACAAACTCACGGACAGCGAGATCGCGTTGTTCTTCGGCGACGTGCTGAAGTACGACATCACGGAGCTGGTGGATCCGCACTTCGATGTTGTGGCGAAGGTTCCAAAGAGCGCGGTCGCCCTGCTGAATAAGTAATCCCCATTGGCTGCAACAAAAGGAAAGAGGAGCTTGTGATGGTGAAGCAGTGGATGAGGATTGCAGCGGTTGCCGGTGTCATGTTGTGCGGACGTATGGCCATGGCTGCGGATGTCTCCGGCGAGTGGGTTGCAAAAGTGGCAACAACGGGTGAGCCGCAGTATGCGCACGTATTGCTGCAGGTACAGGGTGAGAAGGTGAGCGGAAGCTGGGGCTCGTCGAAGGTTGAGGGAACGCTGGCCGGTGACAAGCTTGAGCTGTCGTTGACCGACGAAGACGGCAAGCCCGCGGGCAAGCTGGGCGCCACGTTGACTGGAGCGAGCTTCGCCGGTACCGGAACGATGGCGATGCGGAATCGCTTCGGAGCCGGCGGCGGCTTCGGTGGAGGTGGTGGCGGCAGGGGCGCAGCCGAGGCCACGGTGAGCTGGACGATGGATCGCGCGGTCACACCGCCCGCAGCTCCGCGCTCCATCAAGTTCGAGCCAAAGGATCTGTATGCGACCTACTCGGCGTCGGTGACGCCGGCGCTGCATATCTTTGCCGGCGATGTCGTCCATACGTGGACTGCGGATGCCGGCGGTGTGGATGCGAAGGGTATCCGTCATCGCGGCGGCGACTCGAACATCGGCCCTTTTTATGTGGAGGGTGCATTGCCCGGCGATACGCTGGCGCTGCATCTGCTGAAGGTGCGCACCAATCGTGCGACAGCGCGCCAGGGAACCAGGATCAACGCGCATGCGGTGACGGCGGCGTATCTGGTGGGGGCGAAGTACGATCCTGATTTCAGTGGCGAGTGGACCCTGTTACCGGAGAAGGGAATCGCGGTTCCGGCGCATCCTTCCGAGCATATGAAGAACTACAGTGTGCCGCTGAAGCCGATGCTTGGATGCATCTCAGTGGCTCCTCCGGGAGACGAGCAGTATCGCGGCGGCGATCTGGGGCCGTTCGGCGGCAACCTGGACTACAACGACAACGTGGAGGGAACGACAGTCTATCTTCCGGTCTTTCATGCTGGTGCGCTGCTGGGCATGGGCGATGGCCACGCTGCGATGGGAGACGGTGAGCTCACGGGAAGCGCGTTGGAGACATCATTGGATGTCGACTTCTCGGTGGAAGTAATCAAGGGCGATTCAAGCGGGCAGGTGCGTGCAGAGACCAAGGATTATCTAATTGCGTTCGGTGTCACGGGATCCGTTCCTGAATCGATTCAGCTGGCCACATCGCAGCTTGCCACATGGATCAAGAAGCAGTACAGCCTGAGCGACAGCGAGGTGGCGATTCTGTTTGCGTCGACGCTGAAGTACGACATCACGGAGCTTGTAGACGCGAAGTACAACGTTGCGGCGAAGGTGCCGAAGAGCATTCTTTCCACAATGAAGTAGAAAACAGGTGCGGATTCATCCGTTTCGGGATACATTAACCACAATCTCGTCCCGGAAATAGAAAAAATTCTCGAAAACTCCGGGGACACGTGTATCACACGCCCAGGGCTGATGAGCGGATTCGCCTGTTTTGAGCTGCGGGATCGTTGAAGCTTTCTCGCACGCTGTCGTTCGGCCCTTGTAGTGTCTGTCCACAAACGGTTCTTACGAACCGCAACGGTGGGCTCTGTCCGTAACATAAATCGGTTTATCCGTTTTCAGGAGCGTCTGCTTATGAGACCGGTGTTGATTATTGATGACGACGTGGAGCTATGTTCCATGCTACGGGATTATCTCGCAATGCATGGCTTCGACCTCTGCATGGCGCATACCGGCCGTGATGGGCTGGATGCGATTCGCCGCGGCAATCATGATGTCGTGCTGCTGGATATCATGCTGCCGGATATGAACGGATATAAGGTGCTTTCAGCTTTGCGCGAGTTTTCAACGGTGGGAGTGCTGCTTCTGACAACGCTGAAGGAAGAGGCCGACCGTGTCGCAGGTCTGGAGTGCGGAGCGGATGACTTTGTTCCCAAGCCCTTCAGCACGCGTGAGCTGGTAGCACGTATCCGTGCCATGGTGCGACGTCAGGAGAGACTGGCGGCGGTGACGATTCCTATCCAGGGCGGCGAGGGACTCTCGCTCAACCTGTATAAGCGGGTGGTCTCGTTTCGTGAGAGCCAGCTTGCTCTCACCGATGTTGAGTTTGCTTTGTTGAAGGCGCTCTTTGACGCTCCCGGAGCGGTGCTAAGCCGGGAGGATCTGACGAACCGTGTTCTGGACCGGCCTTTCCATCCCTTTGACCGCAGCGTGGATATGCATATCTCACGCCTGAGAAAGAAGTTGGAGAGCCTGCATGCTTTGCCGTACACCATCAAGACGGTGCGGAGCTCCGGATACGTGCTGGTCTCAGAGGCCGCCGGTCACTAAGCAAACCAACTCGCTCCGGATTATGAGGGCCCGAAGATGAGAAGTCTCATTATCAAAATCTTTCTCGCGTACTGGATGGCCGCTGGTGTGGTCATCATCATCTCGGACTTCGAACCGCACCGCCATATCCATAATCCCGAGCTGATCGATGCCTTGAATGCATCGCTGCAGATGAGTCTGCGGCAACCGCGATGTTGAAGGCGCACGGCAGCTTGTTGCGGAGACGGTGAAGAGCGGCCGGCGGATGACGGCCAACAACGCCGTCTACCAGGTGATCGCAATGCCGGTGCGCTCTGACAGTGGCGTGCCGTATGTGCTTCTCTTCGAAAACCGCTATAAGACGGCACTGCAGCTCTATGGCCTGCTGCCCGGCTACACGACGATCTGCATCTCCGGTGTGGTGACGTTGTTTCTTGCGGTTCTTGTAGTACTGCCAATCCGGCGGCTGCGGCAGGCCAGCACCCGCATCGCGGAAGGAGCTCTGGATACGCGTGTCAGCCAGGGACGCATCACCAGCAAGCTGATCAGCGTCTTCCATCTGACGGACGACCTCGATGGCCTGATGGTGGACTTCAACAGCATGGCCGACCGCATTCAGTCGCTTGTGGTGGCGCAGCGAATGCTGCTTCGGGATATCTCGCATGAACTGCGGTCCCCGCTTGCGCGTCTGAATCTTGCACTCGGGCTTGCGCGTGAGGGACGGAAAGAGAGCATCGGTGAGCATCTCAACCGGATAGAGCTGGAGTCGTCTCGCCTGAATACTTTGATCGGGCAGATCCTCTCGCTTGCCTACGTCGAGAATCTGGACAGCCTGTCCCCGCGAGAGGTGTTTTCTCTTCGCGAGCTAGTGGAGGACCTGTTGCCGGATGTCAGCTATGAGGCTGAGGGAATGGGCCGTGGGATAGAGCTCCTGGTCGCGCAGGACTCTATGGTAAAAGGCGATACGGTGCTGCTGCGTCAGGCGCTGGAGAACGTTGTGCGGAATGCGATCCGCTACTCGCCGCCGGGGAAGATGGTGCAGATTGAACTGACACAGCAGGAGAGCGCGGGAGGCCCCGTTGCTGTACTGTGTGTGACCGACAGCGGGCCGGGAATTCCGGAAGATCAGTTAGAGACGGTCTTCAAGCCGTTTTATCGAGTGGGGAATCAGAGGCACAACACGCAGGATGGTTATGGCATTGGCCTCGCGATCGCAAGCCGCGCAATGGCGTTGCATGCGGGCACGATTTCGGCAAGGAATCTGACGGAGAGGCCCGGCCTGTGCGTAACGTTGATGCTGCCTGTGATCGAGAGCCGCGATCTGGCGGCGAAGCAGCGGAGCTTTGAGTATCTGAAGGAAGCTTCAGCGCTGGGAGATTGATGAGCGTTTTCATCCCCAAGCACGATTGATGGGAGAGCTGGGTGGGAGCAGCGGGCTGAAGCCCGCTGATCCCACCGTTTCGCACCGTAGGTGCGAATGTCTTGCCTAAGAGGACGGCTTCAGCCGTCCCGCATAGAAGCTTTATGAGTCGGCGGCTTTTAGCCGCTGAGGGCGATGTGACAGAGGGCTATGATGGGCCCGGAGGGGATCATGGCCAAGGACATCGATGTACTTCTGCGAGAGTTTGCCGATGGACGCACAGACCTTGTATTTGAGTTGATCGAAGCAGGCGTTGCTCCAGATCGACAAGACGAGGGTGGCGTCTCTCTTCTGCGCTGGTGCGCGTACTACGGTGATGTCAGCGCTATGAGATTCCTGCTTTCGAAGGGTGTTGCACTGACGTCGCTGGGAACCAACTTCGATCTGAATGGAGCCTGCTTTCATGGTCATTGGAGATTGTGCAGGTTCCTGATCGAGCAGGGAGCAGACGTCAATGCTGCCGACAGTGAGACCGGTGAGACGCCTCTCCATAGTGCCCTTTGCACAACGGATCGTGTTTCTCATGACCGAGTGGTGGAGGTGATGCTCTCCGCGGGAGCGAATCCTAATCTAGCCACTAAGAGCGGCGCTGAAACGGATGGGTTCATGCGGGATGCACGCACCAGAGGCGAGACACCGCTTCACCGCGCTGCTGCATTCGGAAACGAAGCGACGATCGGGTTGCTTTTGAAGCATGGGGCGAAACTAGAGGCGCGTGATGATCGAGGGGATTCTCCGCTGAGTTGGGGGAGTTGGCATCTCCGGTCCGATTCGATTTTGCGTTTGCTTTGCTATGGGAATTTCAGAATTCGTCCTGAGCGGAAGTCTATGCGTGAGAATCTAGTGGGGAAACCGTAGGCTGGACTGACCCACGCACCTGAGCCGATACCCGGGGCGTTGCCCAGGCTGGCATAGAACGCGCTTTTCCACCCCAATGAACGAGTTCATTGGGGACCCCGGCCTTCAGCGCTTATTCCCGACCTGTACTGAATTTGGAATTCCCGGCGAAATGGTCACGTGTTGCGTGGGAGTAGCCGAGGAGGCCTGCTGCCAACTCGAGCTTGTATGTCAGGTATCAG
>JAEKKE010000406.1 GCA_019510535.1 Acidobacteriota bacterium | reverse complement strand
CGAGTTGGTCGGCGCTCAGGCCACCATAATCGGCGGCCTGCTTCGGGGTCGTAGCTGCGGCGGCGTTGCGAGGCATCGTAATTTCTGCTTCTCGATTGTTACGCTTTGGCCCTATTGCAAATCCTACGATTGCCGACGACTCCCCCTGAGGGTCAACCCGCCGTTTCGCGAAGGACTAGATGATGTGCCGCAGCCTCTTATTTACGATCATGTATCTCTGCGCTTGCCTGCTCGCGGTGTCCTAACCGCCCGGGGAGCCTGTTACCCCTTCATCCGCTCCTTGACCGACTTAGCCAGCTTCTCGATCTCCTCAGCCTTCTTGATGACGGTGATCGACATGGTGTCTTTGCTGGACTTGCCTACCTCTTCCTTCAACTGATTGGCCAGCGTCAGCAGCTTCTGCGTGTCTTCCACCAGCCGTTTCTGCCGATCTTCGTTACGCATTTTGGCCCGCTGATTCTCCATGGTTGCGTCGAAGGTTCCTGGGCGGTCATCCGGCGCTCCCATCGTGACGTCCGGCATCGTCGTCGTAGGCCCAGGCCGGGCGCCGCGCGAGCCACCGGTATTGCCGCCCTGCTGGGCCACTGCGGCGGCCGTCATAAGCAGACTGAGAAGCAGAATACGCGTGACTTTCATGCCGTGATGAAATAGAAGCTTATGATGCACCTTTCGATCTTCGCCCCGCAAGAAGTTCGTACCCTGCAGGTAGGACGCAACTGGCATGAGCAGGCAAGTGATTTCGTCCATTACGATCTGCCGAAGGTCGCGTTCATTCTGATCTTCGGCTTCATCCTGCAGCGCATTACCCTCTTCTTTGTTAGACGCATGCGGCGCATGGCCGACCGGCAGGTGGGCAACTCACAACGCGCCTCGCAGTTGCGCACTATGTCGTCCGTACTGAGGGCTACGGCGTACACAGCCATCGGCATTTACGTGCTGCTGCAGATTCTGCCGATCTTCGATATCGACCTGAAGCCGCTGCTGGCGTCTGTCGGAGTCGTCGGACTCGGCATCTCTTTCGGCGCGCAGTCGATCTTCAAGGACATGCTGAACGGGATCTTCATCCTGCTGGAAGACCAGTTCAATATCGGCGATTCAGTCAAGATGGCCGGGCTTACCGGAACGGTCGAGGATATGAGTCTGCGCTGCACCATTCTGCGTGACGGCGACGGGACCCAAAACATCATTCCCAACTCACAGATCACGACGGTCCAGAATCTGTCGCGTGACTACTCTGTCGCTTCGTTGCACGTAAGCGTCGACGCTAGCGAAAATCCGGACAAAGTCATGGAGCTGCTGGGCCAACTGGCGATGGAGGTCCGCAAAGACACCGCCTTCGCACAGGTGACGATTGAAGATCCCAAGGTCTTGGGGGTCGACAAGATCAATGGCAGTGAGGTTATCTACCTGGTGAATACCAAGGTTCGCGCCAACCAAAAGGATGGGGTACTACGCGAACTGAGGAGGCGGATCCTGCTTGGCTTTGAGAAGAACCAGATCCGCCTGGGCATTCCGTCCAGCGCGGTCATCGTTAATGCGCAAGACCCTACACTTCCCTCCGCACCCGCCACGGTATTAGGTAGCGGGGATTAGAGCTCGGTTCAAAAGCTCCAGAAGACTTTCCGGATCGGTAACCGGCGGATGGCATGTTTTTGCCGCACAGACAATCGCAACGCTCTTCCCGGATGCAATGCCGGGCAGATTGGGGATTGTCTCCGCCAATGTCTCGGGAAGGGCAGAAAGCTGTGCGTACGAGAGGCGGATGATACTCTTGGACACGGAGTAACGCGTCAACGCCGCAGCCTCCAACATCTTCGCGGCGTCATCGTCTCCCAGGATCACTACCTGAGCCGCCGGCTGGACCAGGCGCTGCAGGGCCAGACCATAACTGGCTGCATAGAGACCGAAGTGCTCCACAATGCCGCCGAAGGTTTCCAGCGTATCGAAAGCCATGTCCCGGAACTCCTGTTTCCCGGAGAGCTCTTCGAGCCGTACCAGCAGCGAAGCCATGGTCGGATTCGCTGCCGGTGCCGGAGCATCCTGCAACGGCTTCCTACGAGTGGAAAGCGCCCCGAGCGCCGGTTCGTCGCTGAGAGGAGTATCGAAGAACCCCAACCCCGTTGCATCCCAGAAGTTCGAGACGACATACTCCGCCAGGCTTTTTGCTGCAAGGTAATACTTCAAGTTTCCGCTGCATTCCCATGCATCCAGGCAGGATGTAGCCAGGAACGCATAGTCGTCCAGCGTGGAAGGGACAGGCTTCTGCGCTGGTGTTCCGTCAGCATAGGCGACGACGTGGGAGAGTCCCACCTCGCGATTCCAGGCTTCCGCCAGAATCCGATCCAGTGACTTCAACGCGAAGGCGGTCACAGCCGGAATCGCCAGTGCCCTGCCGGCCACGATGTAGGCCGAGATCATCATGCCGTTCCAGCCGGTATAGATCGTCCGGTCAATATAAGGCGTTGGGCGCTGCAACCGGGCAGCGTACAGCTTCTTTTTTGCGGAACCGAGAAGCTCCCTTGCCTGATCCAACGGCATTCCCACCCGTTGCGCCACCTGCCCCAGCAGCTGCTTTACGTGGAGCACGTTCTTCGCCGGGTTGTGGTGCATATCGCCCACATCGCCGATGTCGTAGAACGGAGCCGCAACCTTCAGCTCGTCGGCAGTCAGGACAGAACGGGCTTCCTCAAGCGTCCACGTAAAGTAGTCGCCGTCGTCGTCCAGGTTGATATCGGCATCCTGGGAGGCGTAGAAACCACCACGTTCGCGGTCAGACAGCCATGTGTCGACCCACAGGATGGTCTCCCGCGCGACACGGGCGGCCTCCGGCTCAGCAAAGCTCTGGAAGGCATGGGCGTAGTTCGCCAGCAGGCCGGCATTGTCGTAGAGCATCTTCTCGAAATGCGGAACGATCCACTGCTCATCGACCGAATAACGATGGAAGCCGCCGGCGAGATGGTCATAGATCCCGCCTCTTGACATGGCACTAAGCGTACCGAGTGCCGACGCGGCGATCTTTTCGTCGGCGCCAGGACGAAGCGCGCTGTCGAGTAATAGATCGATCGCGGTTGAGTACGGAAACTTGGGCTGAGAGCCGAAGCCGCCGTAGCGCTGGTCGTACATGCCGGTAATGGCGGAGGTGAGCTTGGTAGCTAGCTCCGGTGTGATGCGCGAGGAACGGCCGGAGAAGGTCTCATTATGCTCAATCGCCGCCATAACGGAGGCTGCCGAGTCGTCCACCTCATCGCGTTTCTCCTGGAAGGCAGAAGCCATGGTGAGGAGAACCCGCTGAAATCCAGGTCTGCCAAACTGGTCCTGCGGAGGAAAGTAGGTGCCTCCGAAGAAAGGCCTGCCGTCTGGTGTAAGGAAGGCGGTTAACGGCCAGCCTCCCTGCCCGCTGATTGCGGAGACGGCGGCCTGATAGCGGGCATCCACATCGGGACGCTCATCACGGTCGACCTTGATGGCGATGTAGTGCTCGTTAATGACAGCGGCAGTCTGATCGTTCTCATACGACTCCCGATCCATCACATGGCACCAGTGGCACCACACCGCGCCGATGTCGAGAAGGATCGGTTTGTTTTGTTCCACGGCGAGCGCAAAGACTGCGGGACTCCATTCATGCCAACGGACCGGCTGGTTGATGGCGGAACGAAGATATGCGGAGGAGGCAGCGGCGAGGGCGTTCGGCTCGTGAGACATCGCTTCTAGGATAGTTGGTTTGCGAAATCCTTGTTCCAGTTCGCCCGCTCATCGCTTTCAGCGTGCTGAAAGTGACACGAGCGTGACAACCTTTGCAATGATCGAGCGTAGCCTCCTTAGACAACTGGGGAGGCTTACGAATTTCCGTTGGGGATTGAATACGGAAATTCGTCGAGCGCTCTTTGGATGTTGAACCCTCTGCGGGCCGCCTCGCGCCGGGGCGGCCCTCTCTTCTTTAAGGACGAAGCCCGGCCTGATGGCTGGGCTTTCGACTATGTTCTGTTTTGGTGGACTACTGCGGAGTAAGCGGCTTGGGCGGTTCCGGATCCTTCGGAGCAGTCAGTCCAGGGATGACCGGAGCCTGATTGATGGTGCCGGTTGCAGCATCTGTCAGCGAGATGCCGTAGCGGTCCAACGTATTTTCCAACAGCTAATAGAGAGAGGCACGGTCACGGGCATAGGCTGCAGTCGACGAAATCAGGCTGTTCTCTGCCGTTGCGAGATTACGCTCCTGCTGGAGGACGTTTGCCGTTGTTGAGGCGCCAAGGCGGTACTTCTTCTGTTCTGAATCCAGCGACTGCAGCTGGAAGTCACGGGCAGCCTGAGCGGCCTGTACCGCCGCGCGGTCATTGGTGAGTGCGAACTGCGCGTTGGTCACCAGCATGCGGATCTGCGTGTAGAGCTGCTGCAGACGCATCTGCGACTGACGAAGTTCCATCTGGGAACGCGCCTGATCAGCCTGGGCGACCCGGTTGCGGATCGGGATATTGACCGAGAGGCCAACAGCCTTATCCGGGTTTGTGGAGTTGAACAGATCAGTGAACGTACCGCCGTACCCGCGCTGCGCCAGGCCCTGGCATCCGGTCTGTGAACCACCGGCGCAGACCGGATTCCATGCGCCGCCAATAGCAGCGGCTCCGTAGAACCCGTAGAGATCAACCGTCGGCAGTGACACGATCGGTAGGTACGACAGGAGCAGCGGCAATCTGTGGATCGTTGGTGTTGCGGGCGATTGCCTGCTTGATCAGCAACTGCTGGTACTCAAGGTTCGACTGCGAGGTGATCAGCGCCTGCTTGTCGGTGGACACCGCCGAGTCGGAGTTCACAACGTCAAGAGGAGCCAGGGTACCGATCTCAAGCTGCTTGCGATTATCAGAAGCGAGCTTGGTCGACTGATCGAGAGCGCGGGTCTTGGCTTGTACATCCTCATAGGCCGAAACCAGAGCCCAGTAGATGCTCTCAATCTGGGTTACGGTCGAGATGAGCTGCTGGCGAAAGGCCGAGTCCACAATGCGGCGGTTGTTCTTTGCCTGCACGATGAACCGTCCGTTCACACCTGGTCCGAAGCCCTGCAACAGGTGCTGCTGCAGCCGAAGCTGGAAGCTCGACTGGAGCTGCGGGCTGTACACGCTGCGGGTACTGTTGGTGCTGACGCGAGAGTTATTGAAGCTTACGGTCGCCTGCGTACCGGTGATGAATCCCTGTGAATAGCCGAAGTTGTAGGTGTCCGACGCCTGATTCTGAGAGAACGTTCCGGTGATGAAATTCGTCGTCTGCGGAGTCCGGGCGCGCTCAAGCTGTAGCGTGCTGGTAAGTACCGGATCCAGGTTCATCGGCGTGGGGCCGGCGCCATTGGTCGTAAGTACCAGACCCGATGCGCCCGCACCGGCTGCTCCAGCCGCGGTGCTGGTGCCGCCAGGACCGCCGCCTCCGGTGATTGTTGTCGTCGTGCCGCCGAGGGTATTAGAAACCAGACCCGAAGAGACGCCACGCAAGGTGGCGCCGGCGCGTGCACGCAGTAGGTCGGTATCCGCGATATCGAGGTTCAGGCGGAAGATGGCGATGTCGTAGTTGTTCTCCAGCGCCAGCATGACGGCGTCGGAGAGAGAAAGGTACATCTTGCCGTCGCGTAGAAGCTGATCGAGCCGCGGCGTGTTGCCGAGACGAGGCGGTACCGCGGGAAGAGTGGCGTTGGCCTGTGCCTGCGCGGGCGTTCCGCCTCCGGGGACGGTCTGCTGCTGCTGTGCGGCAGCGTACTGTGCGGCGGGTCCCATCAGGAGCAAAGCAATGCTCGCTGTGGCTTGCAGATGTCTCAATTTCACGTTGCGCTCTCCAGCTAATGCGATCGTTTAGGGTCGCCGGTCTGCCTTAGTTTTTCGGGTCGCAGTTCCGGGTTGGCGAGAGGGTGGTACTGCTATTCCCTTTTCTCGGTGTAAGTGTTGTACGAATACCAAGTGACAGATGTTTCAGAGTGGCTTCCGGTTACGAAATCATTGAAATCATTCCACAACAGGTTCATCGGCTGATACGTAAACAGGTTCCTGTAGGTTCCGTGGAGTTCGTAGGAAGCGAGGGACATGGCCTTTGGCGGGATAGCGATGAGTATAGCAAGTGACACAAGCGGCAGCATGTTACCGTGCAAAGATGGCTTTTTCTCGGAATACCTGGAAGCTGATCCTGAGTTATGACGGCGGCGACTTCCATGGCTGGCAGGTACAGCCAGGGTTACGCACCGTTCAGGGGCTGCTCTCCGAAGCCATCCGGAAGGTCACTGGAGAAGAGGTCCTGCCACAGGGTTCTGGAAGAACCGACGCCGGCGTGCATGCTCTGGGCCAGGTGGCGACCTTCGACCTGGAAGCGGGCATTCCGCAACAGAACCTGCTGCGGGCGCTGAACCGGGCTCTACCCACCAGTGTGCGAGTGACGCAGGCAGAGATCATGCCGCAGGATTTCCACGCGCGACATTCGGCCTGCGGTAAGACCTATGAGTACCGCATCTTCGTCCGGCGCGATGCCGGGACACCCCATGAGCGCATCTGCTCTCCCCTCATTGCCCGATACGTATGGGACTGCCGCTGGCCGTTGGATATTGCTCCGATGCAGCAGGCAGCCACAGCTGTAGTCGGTGAGATGGATTTCAGTTCGTTTGCCGCGAACGACCCGGACGTCTCCGTTCGCGAGGGCGCCACTCCGCCGACAATGGTGCGGACTATCTCCTCTTCAGAGTGGAGGCGTGAAGGCGACCTCCTGATCTACCAGGTCAACGGCAATGGTTTTTTGCACCACATGGTCCGGAATCTGGTTGGCACCTTCGTTGAGATGGGGTGCGGGCGGATGTCAGCATCGCAGATGCCCGAGATTCTGGCAGCTCGCAACCGGTCGATCTCGGGACCAACGGCTCCAGCGAGAGGACTCTTCCTGGTTGAGGTGCACTATTGATGCGCGCGAACCAGCGGATTGCAGAGCTGGCAGGGCTGCGTGGCGTCCACGCCGCCTTTCAGTGGCTGCATCTTCAGGAACAGCGACTGCTCGCCTGG
>JAEKKE010000127.1 GCA_019510535.1 Acidobacteriota bacterium | reverse complement strand
TACGATGATCGCCGAACGGCGACCACGCAAAACCGATGCGAGGGGAAAGATTATTCGTATCGGTATTCACGGTCGGCAGAAACTGCAAGTCGTAGCGCAGACCGGCATTGATGGTCAGCGATGGAAGCGCCTTCCATTCGTCCTGCACGTAGAAACCGACGTTGGGGTTTTTCTGGGCAATGAAGGGCGTGCCGAAGTTTTGCGCGTAGCTGGAGTATCCAGTAGTGCTGGACAGAAACGACGTCAACGATGGGAAGGTATAGTTTCCCGCAATCGACATAGGGAAAGTAATGGTGTCTCGGTTGAAAAGGAAGTCCACGCCAGTCTTCAACGTATGGGCTCCATGCTGCATCACCAGGTTATCGACCACCTCATACAGGTAGTTCAGGCGAGCGACAGGAGAAGAAGAAAACCGCCCGAAGCTCGCGACGCCGCTGATGGTAATCGCAGGACTGTTCTGGGTATTCGACGGAGCGTCCAGGCTGTCATAGGTGAACTGTCCCCGAGTCTCGTTGAAGGTGCGCGGTGAAAGCGTCGCGATATTACTCGCTGCAACCGTGTGATTGGTGTCGCGTACCGCGGTTCCATAGCTGACATCCGCCAATGCTCCGGCCCCGCGAGCGTTGACACTGTTCAACCGGTAGTAGCTGTAACGCAATGTGAGCTGATCTTTGTCGCTGAAGCGATGATCTCCGCGCAGAAAGAGATTGTCGGAGTGCACTGTCGTCGGATAGAGGGTTGTCGTGCTGCTCCCTACCGACAAGCGAGGACCGGTGAAACCGAGAGCATTCAGGCGATTGTTGATCGCCGTGGCGTTCGCGGGCGAGATGGTCACGATTCCGTTCGTATTCAGTCGCCGCCCTTCATAGTTGCCGAAGAGAAAGCTGCGGTCACGCCGCAACGGCCCACCGAGGCTCACGCCATACTGTCCCTGTGTCAGCGGCAGAGTGGTGCGCGAGAGTGGATTCTGCGCGTTGAGCCGCTGGTTCCGCAAAAACCCATAGGCCGTACCGTGCAGGTCGTTGGTTCCGCTGCGCGTGACGATATTGAAATAACCGCCCATGGCGCGGCCGAACTCGGCCTGGCCACCTGAGGTGACCACCTGGAACTCCCGCACTACATCCATGCCATACGAATTACCGGCGAGACCGGCGGCATCGTCGTTGGCGGAGAGACCATCCACGACGAAGCTGTTGGAGAAGTTCCGCTGGCTGTTGATGGAATATCCCTGCCCGATGACCGGAGAGGTCTCGGCAAAGGTCTGCGTGCTGTTGGTATTGGTGGGGCTTACACCTGGAGCCAGAAGCGCAAGGTCAAGATAGTTGCGGCCGTTGTATGGCAGCTCTGTCACCTCGGCCTGGTGCACTGTTTCTGAGATCTGGCTGCGGTTGGCTTCGAGGGGCAACGTCGTTCCGTCTACGACCTCCACGGTGACGTTTTGCCCGGCAACCGTTGCTTGCAGCGCGAGGTCGAGAGCAGACCCAACCCCGAGTTGCACTCTGACACTGGTTGCTTGAAATCCTCTCGGCTGGGCGGTAAAGACGTATTCCCCTACCGGCAGAAATGGCAGACGAAAACGGCCGCGCTCATCGGTCGCGGTTGTGTAGTTCTGATTGGTTGCAATGGAACGAGCAGCGACGGGAGCTTGAGCGATAAGCGCCCCCGAGGGATCGAGGACGCGACCGGTGACGGAGGCGCTGGTCAGCGTCTCCTGCGCATAGATGGCTGAAGTTGCAAAGAGGGACAGGGCGACGAGGGCCGCTCTCCGGGTAAACATGCTTTCCTCCAAACGGATGGGCTGCCGCGGAGCGCTCTGTATAAAGACAGCAAGGCGCGCCATACAACGACAGCAGAGACGTTCTTGAACCGTTGGCTAGAAAAGAAGGGTCGGCGGACCGCGCTCAGAATCGGAGACGGTATGCAGCGCTAACTGCTGCGAGAGAGGCCGGGCATAGATGTGGTCTCGCGAGGCGCGGACCGGAGGAAGACTGGCAAAGAATGGAAGCGATGCAAGCGGCTGCGCCGGAGAATCAATCGAAGCCGGGCAATAGGGGCACCTCTCCGTCGGTGTAGCGACATGCAGATGGTGCGGCGCTGCATCCTGATTGGTCGCATCTTCCCTGGCCATTTCGGCCATAGCCGCGCTCATCGCCTTATCCATCGTTCCCGCCATCATGCCCATGGAACAGCGATGTTTGCCGTGCCTTCGGCAGCACGGCGGAAGGTGAGCATCATCGTCCTGCACGGCGGCCAGCAGGGGCGTGGCCAGCGGCAGGGCCAAGGCGACCAGCAACAGAATGGAGAAGAGTTTCCTCAATCTCCCTTGATTGCACCACTCTGCCGCCTGGCGTGCAAGCGATTCCGTGAAAGCCGGGCGGTATTCGACGTCAGGCCACTGCCTTCACGGGAGCCGTGGAAAGCTGTGGTTGCGTACGCTGAAGCTCCCGCAGAGCCGGCTTGCTGAGCGGACGCTCGTGCAGCAGCAGCTCCGCGGCACGAACCTTCGCGTTCGCGTGGAACCAATGCTGGAATACGTTGTCACAAAGGAGATTGGTGACCGCGAGCAGGCACATGCCCTGGTGATGAGCCATCCAGCTCCGTACCAGCTCGGGCTGCTTTTGATTCAACCGATAGTCGGCCGCCTCATAGAATCCGTAATCGCCGACCCAGCCCATCTGCGCCATCCACCGTAGGTTGGTAATCGCATGCTTGCGGATAAACGGCAACGTCAGGAAGGTGGAATAGGGCGAAATAACCGGTCCGTCTTCGGCTCCATACTTCAGGGCCAGGTCAGGAATGCCCCACGCCTGGTACTGATAGCGTCCGTCGGGATCGCGTGTCGCCATGCCGCTCTCCGAGATGCCCCATGGCATGCCTTTGACGTGATGTTGCTGGATGGCGATGGCAGACTCCATCGATCGCGTGATCAGCGTATCGGGATAGTGGCGCATCCACAGCGCGGGCATCAGGTACTCAAACATTGTGCCCGTCCAGGAGAGCAAAGCAGCGCGGCCGCCCACGATGACATGGGAGCGGCCCAGTCGGAACCACGCCCGCTGCGGGATGTCGCCTTTGGCAATGGCCAGGAAGGTGGCGATACGCGCCTCAGAGGCGACGAGGTCATAGCAGGCCGGAAAGAGTTCCTTTTGTGCTCCGTCGTATCCAATGGAGAGAAGCTGGCGCTGCGGCTCAAGCATGAAGTCGAAGCGCATGGCGTTGGCATGCCAACCGCTGAGATTGGCGATGTGCTGCACCTCGTGCACCAGCGCGACAAGAGATTCCATCGCCGTCGGCATCAGGATCCGCAGCTCGATTGCCAGCTCGCGGTCCGCGCCGGTCGCGGCATTAGCCAGGTGCATCAGGCGTTCGTCGAGCGAATGCACGTAGTCCACGGCATTCTGCAACGCGGGAATAATCTCATTCTCAGGATCGGCAAAGACCGTCAGATGAAACAGCGACTCGAACTTCGGTAGCAGCCAGGGGGTATAACGCTCGACGTAGTCGATAAGCTGCTTCCGGCGCCGCTCCGCCTCCGCCAACACCCACTCTCCCTGCGCGTCGATGCTGGGAAGCTCGACCAGCCAGCGGATGCTGTCACGCAACGAGGCGACAGACTGATTCGGTGGGAACCCTTCGTGACCCATCATCTTGCGGATCGCAGAGAACGTTGTCTGGGTGAGGAGCGGCTGCTTCAGAATGTCCTGCACACCGCCGGTAAGGGCATATAGACTGGCCGCCAGGTTACCGCTATCCACGGAAGAGATGGTGAATGGTGGAATCGCCTGCAGTGTGGGGATGTTGATCCAGTTATAGATATGACCGTTTACCTTCTCCAGGCGATCATAGGTGGCCATGGTGCCTAACGTTGCGCGGGTAAACTCCGGCACCGTAAGGAAGCCAAGCTGCAGCGCTGCCTGGCGGGCATTGAAGAGCATGCCCAGGTTCGTGGGCGAAAGCGTGCGTGTCTGGTGCAGATTCTCTTCCGTGACGTTATCCGGAATCAGCCACTGATTCCGCTCGTCCCCAAACTCCGCATAGTATCGCCAGGTAAGCAGCGCCTGGCGCTCCAGGAACTCGCGATCCTCTGCCGACAGAGGAGCATCCAGCTTTCGCGGCGGCGAATTGAGCCAGCCGGTGATCGCTGAGGTGAGTGCCCAGAGGATAAGGATTGGACCGGCGGTGAAGAGATCTTTCCAGTGATGCAATGCAATGATGACGCCGATGGCGAAGGCAATGGCGGGAGAGATCTGCAGGTAGATATCCAGCGAGCTCCGTGTCCGCGCCGCCTCTGCCTGCGCGGCCGTCTCCCACTCCAGCAGTTTTCGCCCGGTGAGGAAGCGGCGCACCAGCGAACGCATAATGGCATCGATGGAGAGAAATGCGTGATGGGGCAGAAACGCAAGATTGAGGAGATGGAATCCGAGTGAGGCCCAGAAGCCGCGGAAGCTCTCGATCACAGCCTCAGAGTTGCGGCGCGCCACGGCGCGGCCGATATTGAAGGCAAGTTGCACGAAGACCGGGAAGAGCAGCAGCATCAAGGTGACGAAGGTCCAGTAGCGGGCGCCTCCGGGCAGGAAGAGCCAGCCGCAGATCAGAAGGATAAAGGTGATGGGCTCCACCAGGCTGCGGCGCAGGTTATCGAAGATCTTCCACTGCGAGATCATGCTGATGGGGTTTTCGGCCATCCGGTCCGACTCATCCGGAACGCGACTGAAAAGCCATTGCAGGATCTGCCAGTCACCGCGCACCCAACGATGTTTGCGGCGTGTATGCGCCGAATAGTGCGAGGGATAGTCGTCGATGACCTCAATGTCTGTCACCAGGCCGGCGCGAACATAAGCTCCCTCGATCAGATCGTGTGAGAGCAACATGTTCCGCGGGAAGCGGCGATCCAGCACTTCGTGCAGCACTGACGCCTCGTAGATGCCTTTACCGGTGAAGCTGCCTTCGCCGAAGACGTCCTGGTAGACATCGCTTACAGCCCGTGTGTAGATATCGAAACCGGTCTCGCCGGAGTAGAGGGACGCGAGCCGCGAACGCGAGGCTGATTTAACACTGACGCCAACACGAGGCTGCAGAATGCCGTAACCGCGCGTAACGATCCTGCGACGCGGATCGATGATGGCCTGATTCAGCGGATGCGAGATGGTTCCGATCATCCGTGCGGCCGTGTTACGTGGAAGTTGGGTATCGGAGTCGAGCGTGATGATGTAGCGTACGCGCTTCAGCACACTGACCGGACCCGCCTTTACCGGGAAGCTGTCGAACTCACTTCGCAGCAGTTTGTTCAGATCCAACAGTTTTCCACGCTTACGCTCCCATCCCATCCACACGCCCTGGCGGGCATTGAAGACGCGATGCCGGTGCAACAGCAGGAAGCTGCCGCCTTTATCCTTCGCATAGCGTGAGTTCAACTGGTCGGTCATGCGCACGGCAAGATCTACAAGCTCGTTGCGGTCTTCCGTGCGCGGACGAACCTCAGAGTCGGGCAGATCGGTCAGCAGGCCGAAATACAGGTTCGGATCGGTGTTCGAGAGATAGCGCGCCTCCAGCTCATCAAAGAGATCGCGGATCTGCTCCTCGTTCAGCAGAAGCGTCGGCACCACGATGAAGGTCGCAGCATCATCCGGGATGCCTTTGGTGTAGTCCAGCTTCGGCAGAGCACGCGGCCGGATAAAGGCAGTGATTGTGTTGTTGACCAGGTCACTGGCGCCCTGCGTCGCCGGCAACAGGGCAAGCAGCAGGGTTCCCATCACCGCCAGAAACGCATGGTTCGGCACCAGAGGAACGATGAATGCCGCGATCGCCAGCACAGAAACAACGAAGATGCTGAGGATATAGGCCTCTTCGCGGTTGGATGCCAGAGCGGCCCGCATACGACCGACCAACGTCGGGTGATAGCCGATGCGATTTTCCAGCTCCGGAAAGCCTTCTTCAAAGAGGTAGTAGCCTACGTGCGCAATGCGCCGGGCCAAACGCTGATCGGCGGGAGGGCTGATCTCTGCCCGACGGGCAAGGTCGAGTGCAATATGCGCTACCTGCAACTCGCTGCAATCGGAACGGCATGCCAGGGCGGCAACACGTTGCAAGTATCCCGAGCGTGTCTCCTCATCCATCGCCAGAAAGACGCCGTAGGGATCCCGCGCAAGCACGGGATAGAACGCCACCATATCCGGAGTGAGCAACGACCACTCAAACTGCTGCAGACGCCGCAGCGAGTGAAGCGGCGCGGAGAAGGGCGAGTCCTCGATCGGGGGCATGGTGCCCGTAAACGCCTCAGCGGCGCGGTCGAGAAGGAACTCCACCTGCGCAAGACGCAGAAAGAATGGCAGTGCAATGGTCTCGTGCAGTAGCAGCGGATCCTCGGTTTGAATCACCGAGACGAAGACGAGGAGCGATTCGGGGGACCAGATGCCCTTGGCCGCGTCCAGGTACTCTTCTGCGACACGCATAGCGCGAGGCAGAGCCCTATCTCCGGGAACGGTCACACGCGGAAGCCGGCGGACATTCTTTTTGCTGCTCTCTGCTTCCGTAAGCACCGCCTGCAGCATGCGTGAGCTCTCCAGAAGTTCCAGTGGAGGCGTGAGCTTACGGAGATCGACAACCGCCTCGCACTGGCGCAGAGTCTCGCTCAACCGTGCCGTCACACGTTCAAGCCGCACTCCCAGGTCGTCCGGTGCATCCTTAGGATCCTGTTTCACCGGTTGCCATGCTGCCAGGAGCGACTGCGCGCGTTGACGCAACACGTCGTCGCTGACGAAAGGCTTCTCCGGCAGACCCTCGGTCTCAAAGACGGGAGCCGTGAGAAGCAGGTGTTCGAGTTCTGTATGGCCCTGAACCTCTGTCATCATCCTTCTTTCGCTCGTTAGCGGTAACTTGCCGCTTGCATCTCAAACATCTCGGCGTAGAGCCCACCGGATTCCATCAACTTCTGGTGATTTCCTTCTTCGATCAAACGGCCGCCGCTCAGCACTACGATGCGATCTGCCATGCGAACAGTCGAAAAACGGTGCGAGATCAGCAGTGCCATCTTGCCCTGCGTCAGCTCGGCAAAGCGTTCAAATACCTCAAGCTCACTGCGGGCATCGAGCGCCGCCGTAGGCTCATCCAAAATCAGCAACTGCGCATCCCGCAGATAGGCGCGCGCCAGCGCAATACGCTGCCACTCACCGCCCGAGAGTTCCACACCGCCCTCGAAACGCCGGCCAAGAAGCTGGTCATAGCCGTGCTCCAGCTTCGCCACTACCGTATCGGCGAGACTCTTGTGCGCGGCATACTCGATCTCGCCCTCATCAAGCTTGCGGTCGACACGGCCGACGCCGATGTTTTCGCGCGCGGTCATCTCGTACTTCATGAAGTCCTGAAAGATGACGCCGATCTCGTGGTGCAACTCCTCCAGCTTGTACTCGCGCAGGTCGCGGCCATCCAGAAGAATCTGGCCCTCGGTAGGATCGTAGAGACGCGTGATGAGCTTGACGATGGTTGTCTTTCCCTGCCCGTTCTCACCGATCAGGGCAACACGCTCTCCGGGGCGAAGCGTGAAGGTGAAGTTTTTGAGCACGGTGCGGCTTGTTCCGGGATAGGTGAACGAAACATTGCGGAACTCGAATCCCTGACGGATGGGATTTGGCGCCGGCAGCCCCTTGGGATCGGACCTGACCGTCGGCTCCATGCGGAAGAACTCGATCAGATCGGTGAGAAACAATGCCTGATCGGCGATACCGGATGCCGTGGAGAAAACCTGCTGCAGGTTCGAGTTGGCCTGCTGGATCGACGCGGTGAGGAAGGTGAAGTAGCCGATGCTGTAGTCGCCCTGGATCGTCCTCCAGATGACGTAGACGTAGGCGCCGTAGTAGCCCAGCGTGCTGATGACATTCAGCAGGCCGCCGATCAGCAGCTTGCGGCGCGCAAAGGCGGTGTCTTCGGCATGGATGCCACGCGCCAGCTCGTCGAACTTGCTGGTGAAGTAGTGGCTCAGACCGAAAAGCTTGATCTCCTTGGCGCCATCGCGGCTGCCGGCCACCTGGCGAAGATAGTCCATCTGCCGCTTTGCGGGTGTCTGACGGAAGTTTTTGGCATAGCCGAGGAAAGCAAAGTGTGTCTCACCAAGGAACGACGGCAGCACACCCACCAGCATCAGCAACACCAGCCACGGCGACGCCAGCACCAGCGCTGCGGAGAAGACAAATGTCGTGATGATCTGCTGCAACAGGCGGCCGATCTGTTGAATCATCACCAGGCGGTCCGTCGCCTGCACCCGCGCGCGCTCCAGGCGGTCGTGGAAGATCGGATTTTCGTAAGTGGTCAGGTCCAGCCGCGCCGCCTGCTCCATTACTTTGACTGAGGCGTAGTGGGTGTAGCTGTTGGCCAGCAGCGCATCGCTGAAGTCGATTGCACGCATCATCAGTCCGAGCAGAACATTGATGCCGATCTCGGCGGCGACCAGAGACCAGAATCGCGGATCGAGCGAACGCCCGCGCAACGTATCCGCAATGTCATTGATGATGTACTGCACGATCTTTGCGGCGGCAAAGGGGCACAGCGCCACGATGATGCGCAGGATCACACCCCAGATCACGGCGGCCCGGCTCGATCGCCACATAATCGTGAGCACCATCGGCACGTTGCGCAGCGCGGCAACACGTTCGCGCCAGGGGTTCTGGTTGGTGGTCTTCTCGCTCATGGACTCTCGGTCAAGGTTTCAGGACTGCGTCAAAACGATCGCGTGTGCGGAACGCGACACAGTGGCTGTTCCGTAGGATGCACGCAACTGTTGCGGAGGTTGTGCAAACAGAGGCATCGGAGCTTATCGTTATGCCGAAACACGGGACACACTGCATAGACCAGCATCAAAGGCGATGCATCCGTCAACACACCATGAAAAGTTCCGTCTCGCTTGATTCCTTACACAAGCTTGGTGCGCGGCTTCTTAACCAGAAGCCGTCAGGGAGGAACTTTCGTGGTTCTCCCCGACACTTCTTTCATATACCCGCACTACACTAGCCTGAAGTGAACGGAGGCTCCCCCTACTGTGAAGACGATCGGCGTTCTCTTTGGCATGGAAAACACCTTCCCCGGCGCCCTGGTGGAAAACATCAATGCGCGCGGGCTCGACGGCATCCGGGCAGAGTTTGTGCAGGTTGGCGGTGTTGAGATGGACGCGGCATCGGGCTACGATGTCATCGTCGACCGCATCTCGCATGACATTCCCTTCTATCGCAGCTTCCTGAAGAACGCCGCTCTCCGCGGAACGCAGATCATCAATAATCCCTTTTGGTGGTCGGCGGACGACAAGTTCTTCAACTATGCCCTGGCCTCCCGGGCGGGGGTTGCGGTTCCGCGCACGGTGCTTCTGCCCTCCAAGCAACTGCCTCCAAACACCACGGAGCGCTCCATGCGCAACCTGCAGTATCCGCTCGACTGGGACACCATCTTCAGCTACGTCGGCTTTCCTGCCTTTCTAAAGCCGCATGATGGCGGCGGTTGGCGCGATGTCTACCATGTCCATAACGCGGAAGAGTTCTTCCACGCGTACGACCAGACCCGCGATCTGTGCATGGTGCTGCAGGCGGCCGTGAACTTCACGGAGTACTTCCGCTGCTACGTCGTTGGCCAGAAGAAGGTGCGCATCATGCAGTACGATCCACGGCGGCCGTACCATGAGCGCTATGTGCACGACGGCCCGGCACCGGCAAAGACCCTGCTGAAGCGCGTCGAGAAAGACGCCCTCACCCTCTGCCAGGCGCTCGGTTACGACCTGAATACGGTGGAGTTCGCCTGTGAGAATGGCGTTCCTTACGCGATCGATTTCATGAATCCAGCGCCCGATGCTGATCTGCACTCCGTCGGCAAAGCGAATTTTGACTGGGTGGTGAATGCCGTCGCCGACCTGGCGATCGCACGGAGCAAGCTGAGCGGCAAACCTCCTGAGCTGAAGTGGTCCGCCCTTCTGGGCGCTTCGGAGGAAAAGCCGGCGAAGAAGTCTTCAAAGAAGTCGCCGAAGACTCCGAAAGCTCCAAAGCCTCCGAAAACGCCGAAGAAAAAGTAGCGGGATGCGGGCCCAGCGCCCCGGCGTAGAGTACATGTATGGTTGATGAACCCAACAAGGTAGATCAGGTCTCCGTCACCAGCGACGGAGCCTACGTGCTCACCATCCAGGACCACTGGGACTGGGAGGTGGACTTCGATCATGTGCAGGTGCTGGAGGACAAACTGAACGCCTATCTCGGCTTCATCGAAGGCGGCCAGATGGAGGAGCTCTATCCGGCGTCGGTCCGGTTGCCACTGGAGATCGACATCCAGTTCCAGTTCGCTCCCAGCGAGTTGGGGCTGCAGTTCCTGGACGCCGCGAAGAAGACGATTGAAGAAGGCGGATACAAACTCACCTGGAACATCGCCACGCAAGCCGATGCCTGACAAGCTGCCGGGGGCCTGATACCTTCATCTCACCATGCGCCCATCGTTCACGCTCGGCATTGAAGAGGAGTACCAGACCGTCGACCCTGAAAGCCGGGATCTCCGCTCGCATATCGCCACTGAGATGCTGGCCAAAGGCAGGCTACGGCTGGAAGAGCGTGTGAAGGCGGAGATGCATCAGTCTGTCGTCGAGGTAGGCACGCGCGTATGCCGCAATATTGAAGCGGCCCGCGACGACCTTTACGATCTGCGGCGCAATATGGTCCGGCTGGCCGAAGAACACGGCCTGCTGCTGGTTGCCGGCGCAACACATCCCTTCGCGGACTGGCGCGTGCAGGAGATCTATCCGGACGACCGCTATAAACGCGTCGTAGAGGACCTGCAGCTTGTTGCCCGAGCCAATCTCATCTTCGGCCTGCACGTCCATGTTGGTATCGAAGACCGTGAGGCGGCGATTCGCATCATGAACTCGATGCGGTATTTTCTGCCGCACATTCTGGCGCTGAGTACAAACTCCCCGTTCTGGCTGGGGATGGAGACGGGCTACAAGAGCTATCGCGCCAAGGTCTTCGAAAACTTTCCGCGGACCAACCTTCCTGACACTTTCGCGAGTTACTCGGAGTTCGAGAACTACGTCAACCTGCTGATCAAGACCAACACCATCGACAACGCCAAGAAGATCTGGTGGGACATCCGTCCGCATCCCTTCTTCAATACCGTCGAAGTACGCATCTGCGACATTCCGCTGCGCGCGGAAGAGTCGATTGCCATCGCCGCGTTGATCCAGGCCACGGCCGCCAAACTCTACAAACTGCATGAAGCCAACGTGGACTTCCGCCAGTACAGCCGCGCGCTGCTGATGGAAAACAAGTTCCGCGCCGTGCGATACGGCCTTGACGGAAAACTGATCGACTTCGGGAAAGAGGCCGAGGTGCCGGAGCGGGATCTGATCCGCGAATACCTCGCCTTTGTCGATGACGTTCTGGACGAATTAGGCTCGCGAGCTGCGGTCGAGGAGCTCCACAACATTCTTGAACGGGGTTCCGGCGCCGACCGGCAGCTTGCCGTCTTTCGGCAGACCGGAAGCCTCCGGGCGGTCGTCGATTACATGGCAGAAGAGACCAGGGCCGGTTTGTAACAAATTAATGACAATCAAATTTTCTGTTCACTCCTCTTTCCAGAAAATTTAATCCGGCGTACATTTATCTTCAGACGAGCAGTTTCTGTACTCTGCTGCTTAACGTTTCCGTACATTTTTGTTCCCGTTTGGGTTGTGGCAAGTTTTTGCAGTCTCCGGCGAAGCTATCGCCGACGTGTATTCGCAATCTTCCTTGTAGTCGCCGTCGTGTCGCTGTATTCAACCTGCAGTTTTTTGTGAGGGAAATACCCATGAGCTCAATCTTCGACGTTAATCCCGCAGTCTCCCGCCGCAACTTCATGCGTCTATTCGGCGCTGGCGCTGCGGCCGCAGCCACGCTTCCTAACTTCTCGCAGACCGCATTCGCGCAGGCAGCTGGCCAGACTGCCGGTCGTCGCGGTATGGGCGAGCGTCCGATGATGGATAAGGACGTCATCGTGATCTCCTCGAACGAGAACCCGCTTGGACCGGCTCCTTCGGCTCTCGCCTCTATCGCGCAGGCAGGTCCCACGGGCGGCCGTTATGACAAGTACGGCGTTGGCCCCGGAGTTGTGAAGACTCTCTCCGAGCAGTTCGGTCTGAAGAAAGGCTATGTCCAGCTCTATCCTGGTTCCGGCGGCCCTCTGGATATGGCGCTGATGTCCAACATCGGCCCCGGCAAGGGCCTGGTCACCGCGGATCCTTCCTATGAGCAGGGCTCGCGCGCTGCCATGAAGGTAAAGGCTCCGCTGAAGCAGGTTCCGCTCAACGCCAAGTACGAGCACGACGTAAAAGCCATGCTGGCCGCCGATCCGAATGCCGGCGCCTTCTATATCGTCAACCCGAACAACCCGACCGGCACGATGACGCCGAAGGAAGACATCATCTGGCTGATCAACAACAAGCCCAAGGGCTCGGTTGTGATCGTCGACGAGGCCTACCACCACTTCTCCACCCATGAGTCGATCATCGATCAGGTTGCCGCGGACAAGGACGTTATCGTTCTGCGCACCTTCTCTAAGATCTACGGCATGGCCGGTGTGCGCGCTGGTTTCGCCATCGCCCGTCCGGATCTGCTGGAGAAGTTCGAGACCCTGAGCGGCAGCGTCAGCCTGCGCAACACCGCCTCCGTCTCGCTGCTCTCTGCTGCCGCTGCCGGCGCCAGTCTGCGCGATCCTGAGCTGGTTCCGCTGCGCCGCAAGATCAACACCGACATCCGTGAAGCCACGCTGGAATTCCTGGACAAGAAGGGATATAAGATCGTTCCCGGTTCCCAGGCCAACATGTTCATGGTCGACGTCAAGCGTCCTGGCAAGGACTTCCAACAGCTCATGATGCAGGAGAAGATCGCGATCGGTCGTACCTGGACCGCGATGCCGACCCACGTCCGCGTTACCGTCGGCACCAAGGAGGAGATGGAGAAGTTCCAGACCGCCTTCGTCAAGTGCATGGATGTTCCCCCGGGAGCCGCCAATGCCTCGCTGCACTCGGAGCTTTACATTCCGAGCGAACTGCACCGCGCCTGATCCTGGCGTCCCAAACCCGGAAAAGAACCCTGGCTTCGGCCGGGGTTCTTCTTTTCATCTGCCAGCAATGTCGTTCACAATGCCTTAAGCTTGGAATGACGCCATGATTCAGACGGCCCCACAGCAGCACCCGCTTCTCTCCACCTCGTTTCCCGCCGAGTTCACGCCCGGCGCCCGCTCCGCAGTGCGTACGTGCCTGCGCGTCCAGCCGGAAGAAAAAGTCACTCTCATCACCGATGAGAAGTGTCTTTCCATCGCTGCCTCCATCGCGGCAGAGCTGGAGGCAGTGGGTTGTATCTGGAACGGCTTTGTTTTAGAACAACTTGCGCCGCGGCCGCTGGCGAACATGCCGCAGGCGGTTCTGGACGACATGGAGACCTCCCAGGTCTCAATCTTCGCCGTCGAGGTGCAGCCGAACGAGCTGCGCAGCCGCATGCAGATGACCGACGTGGTGAATCGCCAGGGAATCCGACACGCCCACATGGTGAACATCACGCCCGAAATCATGACCCAGGGCATGCGCGCCGATTATCAGGCGGTCGATGCCCTTTCCCAGGCCGTGCTTGACCGCGTGCGGAAAGCGACCTACGTCCGCGCCACGACCCCGGCTGGAACTGACCTGCATGTGGCGCTCTCGCCCGAGTACAAGTGGTTCAAGACCTCCGGCATCATCTCCCGGGAAAAGTGGGGCAACCTGCCCGGCGGCGAGTGCTTCACCGCACCGGGAGAAGTCAACGGCGTCTTTGTCGTGGACGGCGTTGTGGGCGACTTTCTGTGCGCCCGCTACGGCATTTTGGAGCATACCCCGCTTACGATCTGGATCGAAGGCAACCGCATCCGCCGCGTGGCCTGTGACAACAAACAGCTTGAGGAAGACTTCTGGGATTACACCCACACCGACGGTAACTCCGACCGCGTCGGCGAGTTTGCCATTGGTACCAACGTCGGCGTCACGAAGGTGATCGGCAATATTCTGCAGGACGAAAAGTTCCCGGGTATCCATATCGCGTTCGGCGACCCTTATGGGGCGCACACCGGTGCGCCGTGGAGGTCATCAACTCATATTGACGTCGTTGGCTTGCACTTCAATATCTGGCTGGGCGATGAACATGGGGAGACCCAGATCATGCAGAATGGCGAGTTTTTGATTAAGCCGTAACTTTTATTCGGCGGTGGCGATAATCTTGACTCGACTTTGAACATGAGGCAACCATTTGCGAATGGGAACTCTTCTACTGCAATGCAGTCTGGGAGTTCGCCATGCGTCAGCCTCTTCTGCTTTTGGTTCTCCTCTTTGGAGCGTCCGCTGCCTTAACCTCTCAAACCATACCGAGCTTTGAAATGTACGGTATCAACTCCTGGACCGTCGCGCCCTCTTATGCTGTCGTTCGCGGGGACTTCCACAATGCCGGCAAGCAGGACATTGTCTATGTGGGCAGCACGCAATCTCAGACTATGTTTACGATGTTGACCGGAAACGGCGATGGCACCTTCCAGGCTCCGCAGACAGTTGCATCACCGGGCACTTTTACTAACGATCTCGCCGTGGCTGACCTAAACGGTGACGGCAATCTCGATCTGGTGGCAGCTACGAACAACGCGGTGGAGGTGTTCTACGGCAACGGTAATGGAACCTTTCAAGCGGGGGTGCAATACACCACAACGGCAACAGCAAATTCTGTAGCTGTGGGTAATTTCTTCAGCGACGGCCACCCCGACGTCGCTGTCGGCGACGGCAAAGGTAACGTCGAGTTCTTCAAAAACGTGGACGGGAACGGCCTGGTGCTGGCTTCCAGTGTAAGCATCGCAAGCGGCACCTCAACGCTGGTTCGTGCGGGCAATCTGAATGGGAATGGTCT
>JAEKKE010000709.1 GCA_019510535.1 Acidobacteriota bacterium | reverse complement strand
CGATTACGACTCACTCGAAATGCCGGTGCTGGTAGACGGAACGTGGAAGGGGAAGCCGCGCAAGATGCTGCTGCAGGCCAACCGCAACGGCTTCTATTACGTGCTGGACCGCACCAATGGCGAATTCCTCCAGGCCACCCAGTTCGTCCAGAAAGTGGATTGGCTGAAGGGTTGGGATGGCGGGCGCCCCATTCCCGATCCGGCGCATGATCCATCCGTCAAGGGCACCACGACCTGCCCCTCGACCGCGGGGGCCACCAACTGGCCGTCACCGACATATGATCCGGCGCTGCACATGTTCTATTTCGTGGCCCAGGAAGGCTGCGGCATCAATCTGCGCGATACGGCGCGCAACTATGCCGGCACCGGCTATCTGGAAAGCCCGGAAGAAGGCAAGACCTGGCAGCTTTTCACCCGCGCGTTGGACGCCTTCACCGGCAAGAAGGTGTGGGATTATGAGCAGGTGACGTCGCATCATTATGGACCCGGCCTGATGTCCACCGCCGGCGGCGTGGTCTTCAGTCCGGAGGAATTCGGACAGTTCACGGCGCTGGATTCCAAGACCGGCAAAGTGTTGTGGCATTTCAACACCGGTGATGTAATCACGGCCAGCCCGGCCAGCTACAGTGTGGACGGCAAGCAATATGTCGCCGTTATCTCCAGCAGCAATGTCTTTGCCTTCGGGTTGCCGGATGGAGGCGCGAAATGAAGCGCGCTTTGCTGATCGCGTTTGCGCTTGCGGCGTCTGCCGCGCAGGCCCAGACCAATCCCTTCGCCAACAATCCGGCGGCGGTGGATGAGGGACGTTCGCTCTACAACAGCACCTGCACTGGCTGTCATGGCGCCAATGGTGCGGCGGGCGAATTCGGGCCCGGCCTGGCGATCCCCGGGCGCTCCTATGCGCGCCGCAGTGATGCGGAGATTTTTGGCGCCATCCAGCACGGCATTCCCGGAACCCCGATGCCGGCCCATCAGGGCAAGCTGACGGACGATCAGATCTGGAAAATCGC
>JAEKKE010000704.1 GCA_019510535.1 Acidobacteriota bacterium | reverse complement strand
GAGATTGTGAGCGGCCTGCTGCGCCTTCACGTGCCAGAGATGGAGTTGCCGGAGCTGGCAGAGGAGATGGTGTTCTACCAGCCGACACCGGCGCGACACATTCTCGATCTGATCGAGCAACTTGGCTTGCAGGAGACGGACCGTCTGATTGACTTCGGTGCCGGGATGGGACATGTGTCTTTGCTGGCATCAATGCTCTCCGGATGCCAGAGTGTCGGGGTGGAGGTGCAGGCTGCCTATGTGGCAGCCGCGCGACGGTGTGCGGCAGACCTCGGGTTGGAACGGGCACGTTTTGTCGCGCAGGATGTGAGAGATGCTGATCTGGGCTGGGGAACAATCTTCTATCTGTACACGCCGTTCCGAGGCTCGATGCTGGCAGAGGTGTTGCGGCGCTTAGAGGAGGAGAGCCGCAGGCGGCCGATGCGGATTGCCTCGCTCGGCCCCTGTACTTCGGAGATTGCGGCGCAGCGCTGGGTGAGGAGTGTGTCGGCTTTGGAAGAGGGCCGTGTGAGCCTCTTTGAGGCCCGTTGAAAGTCTGGTCTCGTCAGAGGTCTTCGGAGCGGCGTCGTCTGCGGGCGGGTTGTGAGCCAGCTCCGGCGAAGACACAGACCATCACGACGGCGTGGATGAGAAACCAGACTGAGAGGCCCTGGCTCTGGTAGATGAGCACCAGGATCAGAATGCGCGGCACGAGGATGGCAGCGAGCAGCGGCACCCAGCCGAAGAGATGGAATGGCGTGAGATTGCCCTGCAGCCAGGCAATGGCGAGACAGATGCGGGGGAGAAAGAGGGACAGGAAAGGGCTGAAAGTATGCCGCGTCTCTACCCGAGCGTTTGACATGGTATAGCGCCGAATCGGCGCGCGCCAGCAGAGTTCGGGTGGTGTAATGAGGTTCTCCTTCTGCGATACCGATGGAGAGTGTGATGGGAAGCTTGCCGTGGACAGGAGGTATCCGGCCGACCGCATCGCGAATGCGCTCAGCAACCATGACTGCATCGGTTCCTTCAGTGCCTGGTAGAAGCAATAGCAGCTCGTCTCCCCCGAAGCGTCCGAAGGTGTCGTAGGCGCGGAGCTGTTCCTTAATCGCCTGAGAAACCAGGCGAAGGGCTTCATCGCCGGCGGCGTGTCCTGCGGTGTCATTGAAGGCTTTGAAATTGTCGACGTCGATGAGCATGAGCGACAGAGCCAGACCGCTGCGGCCGGCATGTTCAAGCTCCTGCGCAAACTTTGATTCGGCGGCGGCACGGGTGAGCGCTCCGGTAAGCGAGTCGATCTGGGCGATGCGAAGGGTAGCAGCACGCAGCTCACTGGTGATCATCGCGAGCAGGAACATGCCGGTAACACCGATGTGAAGGAATCCGGTAAGGATGCTGATGGTCTGCACGCTGTCGCGCTGCATGAAGTTCTGCGGGGCCCCCTGCACCAGGAGAAGAACGATGCGCTGAAAGCTGAGCAGGGCGAAGATTCCGAACGCAACGGCTCCGAAACGAAGGAATCTTCTGGCATTTGAGCATCTCCAAAGGGTGATGGCAGGAAGCAGGCGGCCGATCCCGATCGACCACGCCGCGGCGATGGAGCGGATTACGATGTCCTGTTTGACCAGGCTGAAGTAGAAGAGCGCTGCGATACAGACGGAGCCCGAAATCTCCATGATCCAGCCATACCTCGAACGGT
>JAEKKE010000354.1 GCA_019510535.1 Acidobacteriota bacterium | reverse complement strand
ATTCACGCCACTCCACTGCACTACAACCAGCTACGCGACCGCGCACGCGAGACCATGCTGCACACCTTCGCCGCTCACGCGTCAAAGTCGGTGCAGCAGACACTCTATGCCATGGGCGAAGCGGTACTGGAAGCGGTTCCGGAGATCAGTGAGATCACACTGACCATGCCCAACAAGCATGCTCTGCTGGTTGACCTCGATCGTTTTGGAGTGAAGAACAACAATGAAATCTTCGTTCCGACGGACGAACCCCACGGGACAATACAGGCTACGCTTGTTCGTATGTAGGGGAGCAAGCTCCCAGTTGCTGGTTGCTAGTTGCTAGTTCCTAGTTGGCTGGTCTAAAGATTCGCATAAACGATATATGCGTCAGCCCGAAGCGATGAAAAGCAGGTCCTTCACTTCGTTCAGGATGACAGATTTGGGGCAGAACCAGACCCAATAGCAGATAACAACTAGCAACCAGGAACTAGCAACTGCAATGAACGCTGATCGTATCCTTTCCCGCTGCCGTGAACTCGCTGCCATCACCGACGTTGCCGGTGAGACGACGCGCACGTATCTTTCTCCGGCGATGCGTCGTGCGAATGAACAATTGATGGCCTGGGCTACGGCGAAAGGCTTCACCGCGCACTATGATGCTGCGGGAAATCTACGCATCGTGCGTGCAGCCGCCATCGAAACCAACCGCACCTTCATCCTTGCGTCGCATCTCGATACTGTTCCCAATGCCGGAGCCTTCGATGGTCCGCTCGGCATCGTGCTTGGCTGGGCATTGTTGGAAGAGACTCCGCCCCTGCCATTCCATCTTGAGCTCACTGCCTTCAGTGAAGAAGAGGGCGTCCGCTTCGGCTTTCCCTTTATCGGCAGTAAAGCGCTGACTGGCGAACTCGCCGATGACCTGCTGGCGCGCGTCGATGGCAAGGGCATATCCGTGCGGGAAGCCATAACTGCTTATGGCTTAAATCCGGACAAACGCAGCGATGCCCGGCTGCACAGCGGGCACTTCGGTTATCTGGAATTTCACATTGAGCAGGGGCCTGTTCTTGAGCATGAAGACAGATCTCTCGGGATTGTTACCGCCATCATCGGTCAGTCGCGGCTTCAGCTTGTCTTTACCGGCAAAGCCAATCATGCGGGCACGACACCAATGCATCTGCGCCATGATGCTCTGGCTGCTGCCGCCGAATTTGTCCTCGCCGCCGAAAGGCTTGGCCGTAACACTCCAGGCCTGGTGGCCACAGTAGGTCAGCTCTCGCCGCAGCCTGGCGTGGGCAACGTCATTCCAGGCCAAACTGTGCTCTCGCTCGATGTACGCCATGCGGACGATGCCGTGCGCCATGACAGCGTGGAAAGTCTGCTGAAAACCGCACATTTCATCGCCCAGAGGCGCGGCATCGTCGTCTCTTTCGCGGCAAAGCTCGATCAGCCGGCGGTTCCCATGGACCCGAAGCTGACTGCCCTGCTCGCCGAAGCTGCCGCGCCATGCCATCCGCTCTCCATGACCAGCGGGGCCGGTCACGACGCCATGGTCGTCGCTCCTCACCTGCCGGCCGCCATGCTTTTTTTACGGACACCAAATGGTCTTTCCCACCATCCTGATGAAACCGTGCGCCCGGACGATGTACAGTTAGCCTTTGAAACCGGACTCCGGTTTCTGGAGCGCATCGCCGATGTTTAGCCTGGGACATTCTCGCAGCCGCACCGCCGGTGATCACTTTCTCCTCACTCCGGACACCTTCATCCGCTCCCCTTTTCCAGGAATGCACAATGGGGTTGCCATCGTGCATGTCTCGCCGGCTGCCGGCGCCGGTTTTACCCAGTACACGGCCGAGATGGCCGCTGACGGCTTGCTCGGCCAGGCGGCCGCACAGCGCTTTTTCTACGTGCTCGAAGGCAGCGTCTCCCTGGTAGCCGAAGGCCGGCGGTACACGCTGAACGCCAACGGATACGCCTACATCCCGGAAGATCTTGAACACAGCATCACCAGCGCGCAGCCCGCAAGACTCGCCGTTATCGAGAAGAAATACCAGGTGCTCGACGGCGTGGAAGGCCCCGCGCTTCTGGTCGGAGATGAAACCAAAGTTGCCTCCACCGCGCTGAACGGCGATGAGGACCTGCAGGTGCGCCCCCTGCTACCAGGCGATACGGCCTTCGACTTTGCCGTTAACACCATGACCTACACGCCCGGCGCAGCGCTTTCGCAAACTGAGATTCATGTCATGGAACATGGCCTGCTCATGCTGACCGGCGGAGGCATCTACAAGCTCGCCGACCAGTGGTATCCGGTGACTGCGGGCGACTTCATCTACATGGCGCCGTATTGCCCGCAGTGGTTCGGAGCGCTCGGCAAAGAACCGGCAAAGTATCTCATCTACAAAGACTGGAACCGGCACCCGCTCGCATGAAGATCGCCGTTAACCTTGACCGCCTGTCGTCGGAACTGGAAGACCTCGCCAGCTTCTCCGATGCTCCGCCCTCCGAGGAAGGCACCGCGGTCACGCGCGTCGTCTTCACCAGCACCGATCTGGAAGCGCGCACCTTTCTGGAGACGCTGGCAGAAAAGGCCGGCCTCAGCATTCGCCGCGACGCAGTCGGCAATCTCTTTTTCCGCTGGGAAGGCTCTGACCCGACACTTGCGCCCATCGGTACCGGATCGCACACAGACGCGATTCCTCATGCCGGCATGTATGACGGCACGGTCGGAGTGCTCGGCGGTCTGGAAGCGATCCGCGCATTGAAGGAGGCGGGCTTCCAGCCCAAGCGCTCGATCGAGCTGCTGATGTTTACCTCCGAGGAGCCGACACGTTTCGGCATCGGCTGCCTTGGGTCACGTCTGCTCTCCGGCACGCTCTCGCCGGAGAAGGCCGATGCCTTCATCGACAAACACGAGCGCACATTGGAAGACGTCCGTACCGCTGCCGGTTTCTCCGGCGGTCTCGATACCGTGAGGCTGCCCTCCGGCTATTACCAGCATTGGCTGGAGCTGCACATCGAACAGGGTCCCCTGCTTGAGCGGGAGGGACTGCCCATCGGCATCGTCACTGCCATCGCCGCGCCTGCGAGCTATAAGTTCCACCTGGAAGGCTTCGGCGGACACGCAGGGGCTCTACTGATGCCCGATCGCAAGGACGCGCTCTGCGCCGCCGCGGAGCTGATCCTCTCGGTCGAGCGCAATACCCTGGCTACCGGCGCGATTGACACCGTTGGTACCGTGGGGACGGCGCAGATCCACCCCGGCGCGGTGAACTCCGTGCCCAGCCGCGTGACGCTGGAGCTCGATCTGCGCGACATCGACCCGGCGCGCCGCGAGTCTGTTATCGAAGCCGTCCGCCGCGATATCGCCGCCATCCAGGCAAAACGCGGTGTCACCGTCCGCGAAGAGCTGGTCAATGCTGACCCGCCGGCAACCAGCGATGCCACTATCGTGGCCACGCTGGAGGAGGTCTGCCGCAATGCGGAGATTCCCTACAAGAAAATGGTGAGCCGTGCCTATCACGACTCGCTTTTCATGGCGCGCATCTCTCCCATTGCGATGATCTTCATTCCCTGCCGCAACGGCGTCTCGCATCGCCCGGATGAGTATGCCTCTCCCGAGGGGATTGGCACCGGAGTCAGCGTCCTTGCCGCCACCATGGCACGGCTTGCGGCACAATAGGAACACACACGCGCATGCCGATTCTCTCGATCAACCCATCCACAGGAAAAACACTGCGGCACTTCGACGCCCTGACCCCGGAACAACTGGAAGCCAAGCTGGCCCTCGCCGCCTCCGCCTGGAAGGCGTACCAGGAGGTGCCGCTGGAGCATCGTGCGCTCTGTATGCGCAAGCTGGCTTCTCTGATCGAAGATGAAACGGAAGAGCTGGCGCGCCTGATGACGCTGGAGATGGGCAAGCCCATCCGTGCTGCCCGCGCCGAGGCACAGAAGTGCGCCACCGCCTGCCGCTTCTACGCCGAGAATGCCGCGAAATTCCTCACCTCCGAGGCTGTTCCGACCGAGGCCTCCAGCAGCTACGTCCGCTTCGATCCTCTGGGCGTCATCCTCGCCGTCATGCCGTGGAACTTCCCACTGTGGCAGGTCTTCCGCTTCCTGGCTCCTGCACTGATGGCAGGCAACGCCGGTCTGCTGAAACACGCCTCGAATGTGCCCCAGTGCGCTCTCACGATTGAGGCACTCACGCGCCGTGCCGGCTTCCCGCGCGGCGTCTTTCAGGCGCTTCTCATCGAGTCGTCTGACGTGGCAAAGGTCATTGACGATCCGCGGGTCGCCGCCATCACGCTGACCGGCAGCAATCCCGCCGGTTCCGCCGTAGCCGCGCAGGC